>JAFAVN010000104.1 GCA_019242435.1 Verrucomicrobiota bacterium
GCGCGGAAAAGCGTGCCCGCTTCTTAGAATCTGTTCAGGTCGGGAACACGGTGAAAGGAACAGTGAAAAACCTCACGGATTTCGGGGCGTTCATCGATCTGGATGGGATGGACGGCTTGTTGCATATCACGGATATGACGTGGGGACGTCTGACGCATCCAAGTGAACTCCTCAAGATCGGGCAGGAAATTGACGTTGTCGTCCTGGACATCAATAAAGAAAAAGAGCGAGTCTCTCTTGGGCTGAAACAGACCCAGCGCAATCCGTGGGACAAAATCGAAGAACGGTTCCCGGTGGGCGCGAAAGTGCGCGGGAAAGTCACTAACCTGGTCCCCTACGGCGCCTTTGTTGAGATCGAAGAAGGGGTGGAGGGGCTCATTCACGTATCCGAGCTTTCCTGGACCAAGCGGATTACCCGGCCATCTGACGTTTTGACGCAAGGTCAGGAAGTTGAAGCCGTAGTGCTGGGCGTAAATAAAGAGGAACAGAAGATTTCTCTCGGTGTCCGCCAGCTCGATCCGAATCCGTGGGATGCCATCGAGCAGAAATATGCCCTGGGGTCCGTGGTAAAAGGCAAGATCCGCAACATGACTGCTTACGGTGCCTTTGTGGAGCTTGAGGAAGGCATTGACGGAATGATCCATGTTTCCGACCTCAGCTGGACACGAAAGATCAATCATCCGAGCGAGATTCTGAAGAAGGGCGACGAGGTGGAAGCCATCGTCCTCGATATCGACAAGGTAAATCAGCGCATCAGCCTGGGCATCAAGCAGCTCGAGTCCGACCCCTGGAAGGAGATCGATCAAAAATACAAAATTGGCGATCTCGTGCATGGAAAAGTCACCAAATTGGCGAGCTTTGGAGCTTTCGTTCAATTGCAAGATGATATCGATGGACTGGTGCATATCTCTCAGCTGAGCGAAGAACACGTGGCCAAGGTCAAAGATGTCCTCAAAGTGGGCCAGGACGTAGAGGCTCGCGTTATCAAAGTCGATAAAGCGGAGCGCCGAATTGGGTTGTCGATCAAGGCAGCGAATTACTCCGACGAAGAGTTAAGACGCGAAACCGAAGCGTTCGACAGCCTGCGACCTGGTGAAGATATGGTTGGCTTGGAGCAAGCCTTCCAGGCAGCCGAAGAGGAATACCGACCCGGCGACCGCAAAAAGTAATCGAATCGAAGAAATGGCGTTTAGAGGCGTTTGGGTATCAGCCCAAACGCCTTTTCGTTTACGATTGACCCGAACCGGCTATCGCCGCGAGCTTTCCGCTGGGTCGATTCTGTTGCCCATACCGCATTGCCTGTCCATATCGGAGGGGAGCCGCTTTGGCGGTTTGTAGCTCTCTCACTCCCTAGCAGGCGGCTCCCGGGAATGCCTCATAAGCGCCGTAGATCTCCACGTGTAGACCCCCTGATTTCACCAAGTGATACATCTGCCACATTAAAGCCCATTGCGACTGGCGCTGCACGAGCTAGAGTCTGCTTTAATTTCGGCAATTTCCTTATGCAGGTAGCGCCGAATCGAGACGTAACATTAGAACAGAAAAACCAAGAGTTTATGGAGAAACCGCAAATCGTTGCCTACCTAAAGACCTATTGCGGCTGGAGTAACGGCGTTCGGGCAGTACTGAAGAAATACGATCTTCCTTACGAAGAGAAAGACATCATCCAGAACCCGGCTTTCCGCTGGGAAATGGAACAAAAGAGCGGGCAACCGCTTTCTCCCTGCCTTGAGATCAACGGAGAGATGCTACCCGATGTCAGCGGTGAAGAGGTGGAGCAATATCTGATCGAAAAGGGCCTAGTGGCTGCCAGCAACGCGGCCACCGACGTCCCGCTGAACGCGCCTTGTCCGCCGGAACAACACGAAGCTCCAAACGTTGTGTTCCGGCGCTAAGAGAGCTGGAGGGGAGCTCGCGGTAAATCCCAGACAGATTTAGCGGGGCAAGCGAACTCGCACGCTTTCGGGGTAGCGGAGCCTTGGGAACACGGCCATTCTGCAGGTGTCCTTCGATTCCTTGCAGGGTGGAGTGACGTTTTGGATCGATGCTTCGCTGACCGGACAGCTTTCCAGGCCGTTCCACAGCCGGTGTGGGGCGTTTGTTTCAGCTTACAAACTCGACCTCAGCCGCTGTTGGAATCAGGCCAAGATCGACACCCCGGCTCAAAAACTGGCGGATCGCTTCTCGCCCGCTCTCCCCGTAGTCGAGCGTATATTCGTTAACATACATGCCGATAAACCGGTCTGCCTGCTCCAGGTCTAAACCGCGAGCCAACGGCATTGCATGTTTGATTCCAGCAACCCGATGCTTAAGGCCATACCGGATACTTTCTTTCAGAATTTCAGAAACTTCTTTTCGCACTTCGGGGGGAATATCTTTTCGAATAACGTTCCCTCCCAAAGGAAGGGGTAGCCCGGTCTCATTTTTCCACCAAAGGCCCAGATCCTGAACCAAATGAAACCCTTCTTTTGCGTAGGTCAGTTGCCCCTCGTGGATCAGAAGACCTACATCGGCTTTCCCGGACCGTACATACTCGAAAATGTGATCAAATGGCACGGCTACCGTCTCGACCGGCGACCCAAATAGACGTAAAGCAAGATAGGCGCTGGTTTTCATCCCGGGTACCGCTACGAGCTTCTTAGATAGCCAGCCGCGTATCGCATTCGTATCCGGAGGCTTGGTGATCGAGACCAGCATCGGTCCATAGCCGTCGCCCATGCTGGCTCCGCACGGCAGCAGCGCGTAACGATCGCTTAGAAAGGCGTAGGCGTGAATTGAGACCGCAGAAATGTGCAGTTCTCCTCGGAGTGCTCGTTGGTTCAGGGTCTCGATGTCTTGGAGGATGTGCTGAAATGAATGGCCGCGAGTATCGACCTTGTTCTCTGCGAGAGCATAGAACATGAACGCGTCGTCGGGATCCGGAGAATGGCCAAGCAGAAATTCCATGGGGCAAGAAAGCGAAAGGAGCCCCAGGTGCAAGCCGTTGTCAGTTGTTTAAAGCGCGAACGGTTCGGCGCAGCAGGACTCCTTCCGGCTCGTTTAATCCATTCTCTACTGGCTATGCAGTCGTTCTACTTCACCCTGCATCTCCTTCCATCCAGCTCGACCGCGCGGGGAGTAGAAAAGATAACAGATTCCGCCGACCAGTCCGAAAAGGACGAAAAACGAAAAACCAAGCAGAGAAATCAGAATCCCAACCTGGCCGGGAACCTTTGCCAGATCTCGCAGCAGTATTTCGAAGAGCGATTCTCGGAATCCGACTCCGCCCGGAGTAATCGGCAGCGAGATGATCGAGGTTACGATCGGCATAATCGTAAACATATCGATGATCGAAACATTGGCGTGCACGGCCCGAGCGGCGCAATAGAACGCTCCGTAGAAGGAAAACAACACTGGAAATGAAAGCGTAAAAGCCCAGGCCAATGATGTTTTTGCCCTGGCAAATAGATGATAAGCTTCTGATGCCTCAATTAGCCGTTCTCGGAAAGGCGTGTGCTTCGGAAGCCGATTGGCCAGCCTGAGACCGCTGATCAGGAAAGAGCCGCCCACCAGGGCCGAAAACCCAACAAGCATACAAATCAATACCCAGACAAAAAAGGACGCCTTTGGTGTCTGCTGCAACCAGTGCCAGCGAAGCGCAGTGGTCGCTACTGCGGTAACTACCAACGCCATCATCCCAATCAACCGGTCCATGACGATCGTAAGAACCGCCTCCTTTTTTCGGTCCGGGAACTCCTGCATTGAGTAGAACAAACGAGCAAAATCACCGCCCGTGTACCCTGGCATGAATAGATTAAAAAAAAGACCCACAAAGAACAGCTGTGTGAGCCTCAACCAGTTCATCCGCATCCCTTGAACCCGCAAAAGGATATTCCATCGGATGATGTTAGCGATTTCTCCTACGAAAGCGACCGGCAACCCGATCCACATCCAGCGGGCATCAGCTCTTTCGAACGCCGCCGCAATCTGCGCCCGCTTTTCGGGGCTATGGAAAACAATAATTAGAATGGCAATCGTGAAAATCGCCTGAACGGTACGGATGAGAGCCTTCTTCATTGATGCGCCAGCGCGTTTGAGATCAGCGCGCTAAAAGGAAGCAGCATCGCTGTTTCCCAAGAGAACGGTTGTAAGAAGCGCTGTCATATTCCATTCGTGCCTGCCGCGAATGTCCCCAAGGCGACCTTAAAAGTTCAAATTCCCTTCCAAGTTCGAACTAGCGCACATACGCTCGGAACCTCCGCGAAATCAACGTGGATTTCCTAGGGCTTCGCTCCGCTGAATCATCGATTGCTCCTTCCCGCCGCTCAAAGCAGGATCTTCATTTGCAGACTCCCTTGACGGCACTCCATTACTCCAGAACTCCACTCCAGTACTCGCTCTCGATTACTCAACTCCTTGAACTCCTTGAACTCCTCGAAGACGTTGCGGGCCAATGAGATTTATCGATCTGACCGCAGTTACCGAGGATCGTTGGGGCACCCAGTTCGACCGCCGATACTTGCCTTCGGACCTCTTAGTAAGACAAGTGGCAGACATTTTGTCCCGGATCCGGGTGAACGGAGACGCTGCTCTTGTTGACTTCATTCGCCGCTTCGATTGTCCTGGCATGGAATCCGGTGAATTGCGAATCGATCAGGAGGAGATTACAGCTGCGCGGAATCATCTTCCACCGAAGCTCAAAGAAGCGCTGACGACTGCAAAGAGAAATGTCCAAGAATTTGCCGAACGCAGCCGCCGGATTGACTGGGAATTCAAAAACAGGCAAGGGGCCCGGGTTGGCGAACGTTTTTTTCCCATTTGCCGGGTAGGTATTTATGTACCGGCCGGAACAGCTCCCTTGATTTCTTCAGCGATCATGACGGTCGCAATCGCCCAAGCGGTTGGTGTCCGGGAAATCGTTGCGGTCTCCCCGGTGTCGAAATCAAAAAAAATGGAGCCGGCATTATTGGCCGCCTTAGATCTGGCGGGCGCTACCGAGATTTACAAAGTGGGAGGCGCGCATGCCATCGGAGCTTTAGCCTTCGGCACCGAATCCATCCGCCAGGTGGACAAGATTTTCGGGCCGGGAAATGCTTTCGTTACTGAAGCCAAACGACAAGTTTTCGGGTACGTGGGAATCGACCTCCTCCCCGGACCTAGTGAGATTCTCGTGATCGCGGACGATTCTGCCGATACAGCCTGGGTGGCAGCTGATCTATTGGCACAGGCAGAACACGGTGCGGGAACAGTGGTGGCGGTTGTCTCGTGGAATCGGGAGATATTACAGCGCGTACAAACGGAGGTTACGGCTGCGCTGCCGAAACTCTCACGGAAGGAATATCTGGAAGGAGTCCTTTCAGAACGAGCTTACGCGGTCCTGACGTCCGATCGCGAGCAGGCGATCAGGTTCGCAAACGCATTTGCCCCGGAACACCTTGCATTGATGATAAGAGAGGCTAGGGAAGCGGCCAGCCAATTCAGCACCGCGGGAGCCATTTTTGTCGGCAATTATTCCGCTGTAGCCGCCGGCGATTTCGTAGCCGGGCCTAGCCATGTCTTACCAACCGGGGGCGCCGCTAAATCATTCGGCGGCCTCACCGCTGACCTGTTTCAACGGCGGGCGAGCGTTCTCGAATTTGATGAAGCCGCGTTGAAGCAATCGCTTCCCTACGTCGTTTCGTTCAGCGAAGCGGAGAAGTTGGACGCTCACGGTGCGTCAGTTCGGCGGAGGTTCGAGTAGGTTTTCCGGCCCATAGGACCCTTGCTAACCATGCGAGGTCGCTCTGCCCAGTTTCGGAGGGGAGCCGCTGTTCAGGTCTCAAACCTGAGTGGTCATAACAGACGGCTCCCAGGAATAATCGCTAAAAAGCGGGTCCCCTGCGGTTTGGGCAGGCGACCCTTTCGCGGTACTACCGCAACCATGCTCACATCGTTTTATGTTGATCGCATACGCGATCGGTTCTTCTAGTGCCGCCCGCCTTGGCGCCGGCGCTTGAACCGGATCTGCGCCATCGACCGCGCCAAAGCAGCCTCTAACTCGGCAGCGTCATCTGAGGAAAGGGTTTTGTCCTTCAATGCGGTCTGCGCTCGTTCGACAGCTTCTTCGGCCGCGGTTTCATTGATCTTCTCGTCACCGAGAGCCATATCGGTCAGCACCGACACGCGCTCGGCCGTGATTTCTACGAATCCGGCACCGACAACTAGCTCGTCCGTCTTACCCGCTTTGCTGATCCGAAGCTCGCCCGGTAGCAGCTGAGTCATCAGCGGGACGTGCCCCGGATAAATACCGATCTCCCCTTCAGCCGCAGGCAGGACCACCATTTCTACATCATCGGCATAGGCCTGCCCCTCGGGAGTGACAATTTCAAGCTTCAGAGTTGCCATCTCGAACCTGAATTATTCTTCGGTTTGGTGGATCTCTTCGATCGAGCCCTTCATGTAAAAGTTCTGCTCAGGAACCTCATCATGTTTCCCCTCCAGGATCTCACGGAACCCGCGAATGGTATCTTCGGTGCTGACGTATTTACCGGCCTTGCCGGTAAACACTTCCGCGACGTGGAACGGCTGGCTCAAGAAACGTTGGATCTTGCGGGCACGATAAACGGTAAGTTTGTCTTCCGGGCTCAATTCGTCCATACCAAGGATGGCGATAATGTCCTGTAGATCCTTGTAACGTTGCAGCACTCGCTGTACGCCCCGGGCGACCTGGTAATGTTCTTCACCCACGATATCCGGCGCCAAAACTTTGGAAGTCGAAGCCAGAGGATCAACCGCAGGGTAAATGCCCAGCTCGGCAATAGCGCGTTCCAGCACGATGGTCGAGTCAAGGTGAGCAAAGGTGTTCGCCGGGGCGGGATCCGTAAAATCATCGGCTGGGACGTAAACGGCTTGGAAAGAGGTAATGGAACCTTGGTGGGTTGAGGTAATTCTTTCCTGAAGGTCACCCATTTCGGCAGCCAGAGTCGGTTGATACCCGACAGCGGAAGGAGTTCGGCCGAGCAGCGCCGACACTTCCGAACCGGCTTGGGAGAAACGGAAAATGTTGTCAATAAAGAGCAAAACATCCTGGTGTTTCTCATCCCGGAAGTACTCGGCCATCGCCAAAGCGGTCAACCCAACGCGTAGCCGTGCGCCGGGCGGCTCGTTCATCTGACCGTAAACCAGGGCCACCTTTGACTTGGTCAGGTCTTTCTGGTCGATAACGCCCGCCTCGGACATCTCATGATATAGGTCGTTCCCTTCACGGGTCCGCTCCCCCACTCCGGCAAAAACTGAATAGCCCCCATGACCTTTGGCGATGTTATTGATCAACTCCATGATAACTACAGTCTTCCCCACACCGGCTCCTCCGAATGCCCCTACTTTTCCCCCTTTTGAGAATGGACAGACCAAGTCGATCACCTTAATGCCCGTCTCCAGAATACTGGATTTCGTATCTTGATCGAGCAGCGAAGGCGGCTTGCGGTGGATCGGATAACGCTTCTCAAAGGAGATCGGCCCTCGTTCATCCACTACATCACCGGTTACGTTGAAGACCCGGCCGAGCACTCCATCACCGACTGGCACAGAGATCGGCTGTCCCGTATTCCGGAT
>JAFAVN010000117.1 GCA_019242435.1 Verrucomicrobiota bacterium
CGATCTCCGCTCCGCATCTTTGCGATGATCTCCTCGGCCTTGAGTTCCTGCTGAGAGTGCTGGGCGTAACCGGCTTGCAGCGCTCGGCCAGAGACCCACGTCTCCAGACAGCCGCGCTTGCCGCAGTAACAACTAGGTCCCGGGATCTCAGTAATGTCCGGAAACGGCAACGGATTATGCCCCCATTCCCCGGCACTATTATTGGGGCCGTGATGTGCGCGCCCGCCCACAGCGATACCCGCACCTGCGCCGCTCCCCAGGATTACGGCGAAAACGACATTGTAACCGGCTCCCGCCCCGTCCACGGCTTCAGAGGCAGCCAGGCAATCGGCATCATTTTCTACCCGAATTTCGCGCCCGAGGGCTGCTCGTAAATCCTGTTCCACCGGTTTCCCCAGCAGCCACGTCGAGCTCGCGCCTTTACCGAGACGTGATTTTGGTTCCAGCGACCCTGGTATCCCGATGCCGACAGAGCCCCTCCTTCTTCCCGCCTCACGCTCAAGGCGATTCACCAGATGCAGAATGATCTGGATGCAACCTTCATAATCGTGCCGAGGGGTCGGTTCGCGCAGTCGGACGATCTCCTTGCCATCCACCGTCATGGCAATCCCCTCGATCTTTGTCCCACCCCAGTCGATACCGATCAAGGGCTCAACTTCAGCTGAAACGCGCATAGATCGTATTCGCCCTCCGGTCCGGTAGCAGGCCAATGACGGTTGCTCCGCGGGAGGGGATGCGTCTAGTCCCCTTTGTCAAAAACAGCGATCGAACTCGGCGGGCGCTTAACGGGACAGTCGCCGCTACCTGCGCAAGCCCGTCAAAAGGCCGATTTCCTCTATTCATACGACCGAAACAGCAGATCACGATCGCGAGCGAAACCTGCCAGGAGCGGCAAACTGGCAGCGCCAAGGACTCGCGCGTCGCTCCCGATGGTTCCCTCCACGATATCGGCAGCAGCCAGACCCTGCAGGTCCAACCGGCTGAATTTTTCCCGAGTCCGCTCCACCACTCGGGACCGGATCGATTTAGGAAAGGATCCGTCGATTACGATCGCTTCAAAATCGATTACTGAGATGGCCGAGCCGATAGCGATGCTCACACTTGAGGTCGCCTGATCAATCCAGGTTTCTAAAGGGTTGCCCGCATCACTCCAATCGTCGGGGGAGCGCCACAAAATTGAGGGATCTTTGCCTGCGCTCTTCACCATATTTTCCAAGATGTAAATCGAAGCACAACGGATCAGGCTTTTGACTGGATGGCCGTTCGGGTTCGAATCGGGCACGAGGACCGAACCGAACGCGCCGGCGTTTCCCACCCGCCCGGGATAGAGACTCCCGTTCAGCACGACTCCTCCTCCGATGAGCGTAGCGAAAAATATGTAAAGGAAGTTCGAGTACCCAGCTGGATTACCGAACGCGAGCTCGGCGGCGCAGGCAGCAGTGGCGTCATTACAGAAATGCACCGGCCATGCTACCAGCCGCTCCACTTCGGCCTTAATATCGTAGCTGCGCCAACCTTCCTGCACATCGTGAGGCGCGCCTACTTCGTCTTCCCAGCCCCACATTTCAAAGGGCGCGGCAATTCCCAAGCCACAGATCCGAGTAGCCTGTCCCGGGTCCAGTTCTCCGGCGATTTCCGTGACTCCCGATTGGACAAAGCGTTCCAGTTCACTCGGAGTCGGATAAGCATACGTCTCTCGAACCACGCGCCGGGTTTCACCTACAAAATCCATGAGCACCAGATCGGCACTCCGGCGTCCAAACTTGAATCCGATCGAGAAGGCTCCCTCCGGGTTCAACGACATCGGTATGGAAGGTTGCCCTACCCTTCCGCGAATAGGCTTTTGGCGAACCAGCAATCCATCATTTTCCAGCTGTTTCATAATGACGGAACTGGTCTGCGTTGACAGTCCGGTACGTCGTGCGATCTCCGTCTTTGAAAGCGGGCCATGACTTCGGACTAAGGAAAGTACAAGCCGCTCATTATACAGCTTGACTCCGGACTGATTGGTGCCGCGGCTGGCGCTCACGGTACGAGGCGGAATTGGAGGCGGAGCGGACAGCACGTCAGATATTTGCTTCGAGTCCATTCCACGGGTTTAGAACTTAGATTTCGATTATTCGCCAGCTCGGGGAACTGCTGGCAGCGCGGATCAAATCGGCTGGGTACCGCGCTCTAAGTTTTGGATCCTAAGTTCTAGATCCCGGGGTGGTCAAATAATAAATCATTCCGATTTATTTATGATTGACAGCCCGGGGGCCTCTGATAATAGATTCTCCTCATGCCCTCTGGGGCAGACCAGCCGCCAATTTGCAATGAATAACGCACTTCAATTCTCTGAAGCGGCGGAAATAAGGCAAACGCGGTGATAATTCGTACAAGTAATTCCAGTCCATCCCCCAAACAAAACTCCAACCCTATGTTCACTGTTACCCCTGGTACGCGTGGCTATTCGCGCATTTCCGAGACCGGCTCTAGCTCACAACGACCCACCTCCAGTCGACTACTCCCGGTCGTTGCTGCCTCGCTAACGGCTGCAATCACCTTGTCTTTCGGTCATTTCTCCCCCTCAGCAAAAGCAGCCGGGGACCAGGTCCTGATCGGCTTGGTTACCAAGACCGAGGTTAATCCCTATTTCGTGAAGCTGCGGCAAGCTGCTAGTGCTGAGGCCGAAAAACAAGGCGCAAAACTGATCGCGCGCGCCGGGAAGTTCGATGGCGACAACGAGGGACAAGTCGCTGCCGTCGAGGACCTGATCAGCGCTGGCGTAAAAGGCATCTTGATTACCCCGAATAATTCTACCGGGATGCTCGGCGTCATCAAGAAAGCCCGTGACAAAGGGATCCTGGTAATCGCGTTGGATACGGCCACAGACCCTGCGGACGCGGTCGACGCGACCTTGGCCACCGACAATTTCCAGGCAGGTGTTCTACAGGGTGAATACGCTCGCAAGGCCCTCGGCGATAAGGCGCCGAAGCTGGCCATGCTGGACGGGACCCCTGGTGGCTCGGTCGACACCCAGCGTCACGACGGTTTCCTCAAAGGGTTCGGTCTGAAAGAAGGTGACCCGGCAATCGTGGGCCGGCAAAACACCCACGGAGCCCAAGATGAAGGTCAGACAGCAATGGAAAACCTCCTGACCGCACATCCCGACATCAACGTTGTTTATACTATCAACGAGCCCGCAGCCGAAGGCGCCTATGCCGCGATCAAGTCTCGCGGTAAAGCAAAGGACATCGTCCTTACTTCCATTGATGGTGGCCGTTTAGGCGTTCAGTACGTTCAGCAGGGCAAGATTGCTGCTACTGTGATGCAGTTTCCGAAGATTATGGCGGCCAAGGGCGTGGATTATGTGGTGGACTTTGCGAAGACGGGCAAGAAGCCCACGGGCTTCATTAACACCGGCGCGATGCTGATCACGGACAAACCGCTTTCCGGGCTATCCTCCAAGGACACAAAATGGGGCCTGCAAAACTGCTGGGGACTGAACACGCCTGCGAAGGACCCGACTCGCTTCATCGCCGACGCCAGCAATCGCTGAGGGTCTCTAGATCTTAACTGTGGCCTGAGATCTTAGCCGCTAAGCACCTTGAATCTGCCAAGGAAGCATGGAGTTCAGAGAAACTGCAGCGCTTCAAGACTCCAATACTCCGCCACTCCATCACCGCGCGTCTGCGGAATCGAGCGCGAGCATGATCAGGAGCACCGGCAGGAAGCCCTAATGGGATCTCAGGCCAACAATCAATCCAGCACATGAGCGCAGGCAGGGTTGTCACTACCAAGCGCATGCCGAGTGGGCTTGGGCGGCTGATCACGGCATCTACTTTCGGTCCATTGATCGTATTGGTCGTGTTCTGCGGCGTGTTCTCGGCAGCTACCCGCACCTTCCTGGCCGCCGGCAATCTTTCGCTGGTGGTGCAGCAAAGCGTGATCGTCGGTACGCTCGCCATCGGCCAAACGATGATCATTCTGACGGCCGGTATTGATCTGGCCAACGGCGGCATCGCTGTTCTTGGAACGATCCTCGCCGGACGCCTGGTAGTCGACCAGCAGAACCCCTGGTTCTCGCTGATTTTTGCGGTCGCCATCTGTACCTGCTTCGGATTGACTGCTGGGCTGCTGGTCAGCCGGTTAGCGTTACCACCATTCATTGTGACCTTGGGGCTGCTCGGAATTGTTACCGCGATTACCCGGTTAGT
>JAFAVN010000160.1 GCA_019242435.1 Verrucomicrobiota bacterium
CGGTGTGGGATTTGGCCTTTCACGTTGTGGCCTTTGCCAAGATGGATCCGTACTTCGCCAAAAGTCAGCTGCAGCTGCTGCTGCGCGAATGGTACATGCATCCAAACGGGCAACTGCCGGCCTACGAATATGAGTTTTCCGATGTTAACCCGCCCGTGCACGCCTGGGCTGCCTGGCGCGTCTATAAAATGTCGGCTGCCAGAGGCGAGCGCGATGTCGCCTTTCTAGAGAGCGCCTTTCATAAGCTGCTGATGAATTTCACCTGGTGGGTGAATCGGAAAGATACAGAAGGAAACAATATTTTCGCCGGCGGATTTCTCGGACTGGACAATATCGGCGTGTTCGACCGCTCCAGGCCATTGCCAACCGGCGGTTTTCTGCAGCAGGCAGATGGGACTGCCTGGATGGGAATTTTCTGTCTGACCATGCTCTCGATTGCTTTAGAACTCGCTCAGACAAACCACGTGTACGAGGATATGGCGTCGAAGTTCTTCGAGCACTTCGTTTCCATCTCAGACTCAATCAACTCGTTGGGTGGCGCCGGACTGTGGGACTCGGATGACGGATTCTACTATGATCGGCTTAAACTCGACGGGCATTCTTTTCCGCTGAAGACTCGGTCTTTGGTTGGCCTAATGCCTCTGGTAGCAGTCGAAATCCTTGACCGTGAGAACATTGACAGTCTGCCCGGATTCAAAAAGCGAATGCAATGGTTCCTGGATTATCGGCCGGACCTGCAAAAACTGGTGACATTCGGGAGCGATGGCAACTCCGACCGGGTGATGCTGGCTTTGCCAGCGAGAGAACGTCTCGAACGCATGCTCCGCTACCTTTTGAACGAAGCAGAGTTTCTTTCACCTTTTGGAATTCGTTCGCTTTCCAAGATTCACCAGGAACATCCGTACGACTATTATCTCAATGGTCAGGATTACCGAGTCGCCTATGCTCCGGGAGAAAGTGATTCCCATAATTTCGGCGGCAATTCCAACTGGAGAGGTCCCATCTGGTTTCCGACCAATTTCCTGATTATTGAGGCCTTGCAAAGATATCACCACTTCTTCGGTCAGAGCCTGCAGGTAGAATTTCCCACGGGCTCTAAGGAGCGAGTCACGCTGGATATCGTCGCTCGCGAGCTAGCTCATCGGCTTGTCTCGATTTTTTTGCCGGACGAAAAAGGCGCTCGCCCCTGCCACGGAAAAGACGCGCGTTACCGCGACAACCCGCAATGGAAAGATTTGATTTTGTTTTACGAATATTTTCACGGCGACACCGGCCGCGGCTGTGGCGCATCTCACCAGACCGGGTGGACAGGACTAGTCTTGAAACTGCTGACGGAATAAGCGTTTAGCGTTCGGGGCGTAGCGTTCGGCGTTCGGCGGTATCGGCGTGTGGTTGCTCGCGCTTTCGCCCTGAAATGGCATAACAGAATAGCCCAGGGCTTCAGCCCTGCGCCGGCATTTTAGGGCGAAAGCGCGGTCTCATGGGACAACCGACGCAATGCCAAGGTCCGCGCGCCGAACTCCAAAAGCCGATACGCAGTCACGCCGTCACCGCACACGCCCCAAAGCGCTTTACGCCAACACCAGCCGGCAAACCAACATTCCCAGGAACAACCCTACGCCTACCTCCTGCCACGTATGCCGCCGGAGCTGTACTCGCGACCAGCCTACGGCGATCGCAAAAAGGATCGCCAACAAAGACAACCGTGCGCTTAGAGGCCACAAAGAACAAGCCGTGAGCATGGCGAACCCTGTGTGCATCGAGGGTTTGAGCCAGCGGTTCAGGAACCACCCGACCATCACTAGAATGATTGCCGCCAGACAGCCGCGGGCATAGATACCGGGTTGACCCGTAACCCACAACACCAATACCGTAAGCAACAAAAAGCCGAGACCAACGAAAAAGAGATGCGGGCGATCCTTCCTGGCCGAAACGTCGAGGTCACTCCAATCCCCGACTCGCACCTTCCAAAGAATGTAAATTGACGCCGGCAACAGACAGAAAAGAATCACGGTTGCCAACCCAATAACAGACTCGAGCGGTCCAAAAAGAAAACCACCGACCAGCAGCACAATCACCGGGGAAAACAAAAATGGATGACCACAGAGGGAGATCCATTTAGCGATCTGGTCCTTTCGCAGAGCAAGGCTCCGCCCGGTAGGCATTGGTGTTTCCTTCAAAGAATCAGTTCTGCGGTACGGACGCGGACCGATGCGCAGCTTCAAGCTGCCGGCAACTTCGAGCGATCATCCAGACAAACCCCCCTAGGATCCCGCCAACCATGGCGAGCATGAAAATAACGCTGGCGGAGAATCCGAAGCTAATGCCGTCGACACCACCGCCGCCGGCGACGCTCGAAGGTTCTTTACAGCCCTCGCAGGCCATGACCGCGGGCGCGTTCGCTAAGAGCGCTCCGACCAACGAAGTCAGTAACAGCCGCATGGACCCAAAATGTGCTATTTCGGGCGGTCGCGCAATAGACTTCCGATGTCGAGCAAGACCTTTTGAACGACCTCCGGTGCCGTTCCGTCGTAGACGCCCCGGATCGCGCCCTCCCGGTCGATGAGAACAAAGAGTCTGTCTATCGGAAGCTCAGCCCGGCAATCTGCGGTTGCTGAAGCCCATTGTCGCAGAAACGCGGAGGTACTGGGATCCGGCATTCGAACCAAGCGCCAATGGCTGGTTGCTTCGTGGCGTTGGGCGTAGCTCTTGAGCTGATTATCTGACCTGTCGTCGATGACAAATGTCACTAGGGCCAATCCGTCATGGCGCTGAAAATTCTGGTCTAATTCTGCGAATTTACTGCTCAACGGCTCGCCTTGGCCCGGGTTCTCAAACCGGACGAAGTCAGCGACCCAGGTGCGCCCCAGCAACGAGGCTGTGCCGATCGGATTTCCGTTTTGATCGGCAGCCTGAAACGATGGCGCCATGCCGCACTTCGGCAGGGCTGAGGCAGAGCGTTGTATCGACGAGTTCCAAAATAGATAAGCGGGAATGAATAGGGCTGCCGCCACTCCGAGTAGAATGGTGGCGCCGATGATCTGGTTTATTGGGGATCGACGAGGTTGCACTGGTTCCGTGCCGGTTCTGTCCGCAGATCACTGTGTAGTCCACCGGCGCTTCGCTATGGCGTGACAAGTTCGGTGAAATCTGCGGAGCTTTCTAATGGAGGCATAAGGCAGCGGGCTGGCGGAAGCCTTGGGCGGTGTACGAAGAATTTATATCCGCAGATTACGCGGATTACTCAGATTTTTTTTCGGGTCGAGAAGCCTAGCAAAATAACGAGCAGGAAGCAGTGGCAAAGCCGCGACTCATCATAGAAGCCTCTGGGGCGCAGCCCTAGGTAGGAAGGGAAGAAAGGCCTAGCGCTGAAAGCGCGCCACAACGTTGCCACCATTCCAAGCCTTTAGCAGAATCCGAAGGCCTTCTGAGTCGTCGGACATGGGGTCGGAACAAGGACCCACACGGTCTCTCTTGCCAGGGCCCGCAAAGCCTCACCCCTGGCAGGCCGCCGAAAAACGTGAGGTGATTTCTCCACCCTGTTTTTATCCGAGCCCAAGACCTGCTCCGTAGGAGCTAAATCTTTATAGTACCGTACCATAGAAGCGATGAGCTCCGTTAGGAGCGGCATGCAAGGCAATGCACCCGAAGGTTACCAATCTTCCCAAACAGATACCGCTCCTACGGAGCTGGTTTTTTTTTGCGTCGGGATCTATAAAGATCCGGCTCCCCTGGAGCCGTTTTCTGTTAAAAAAGTGAGACGGTTTTTCTCGACCCTGTCTTTAGCTTAAAAAATGTGAGGCGGTTTTTCCCGACCCTGTTTTAGCCGAGCTCAAGACTGGCTCCGTAGGAGCTAAATCTTTATAGCAACCGTAACGTAGAAGCGATGAGCTCCGTTAGGAGCGGCATCCAAGGCCATGCACCCGAAGGTTGCCAGTCTTCCCAAACAGATACCGCTCCTACGAAGCCGGTCTTTTTTTTGTGTTTGGATCTATAAAGATCTGGCTCCCCTGGGGCCGTTTTCTGTTAAAAAAGTGAGACGGTTTTTCTCGACCCTGCC
>JAFAVN010000211.1 GCA_019242435.1 Verrucomicrobiota bacterium
GCGCATTTTTTAGGCGATTAGATCGGGGCGGCCAGGCTAGTGCCTACACAGGCGCCAATGAAAAATCCGGACCGGTATTTCCGGTATCTGATTGTCGTTCTTCCGATTGGCCGGTACCGGTTGGTTTCAATAATTCGCCTTGAACCATTGTCGGTTTTCCAATGGTAACATCACCGGAAAACTGGCCTCCGCGATCCACTAGAAAACTCTTGGCATTCACCGAGCCGCGCAAAAACGCTCCTTTTTTCACGACGACCTTGCCGCTCGCTAGAATGCGGGCGGAAACGATCCCTTCGATCTCGATCAATTCTCCTCGAATTGGTCGGACGAATTCTACTTCGGCCTTTTTATCGATAATAACCTGCTTACTCTCAACGCTACCGCTGAGCTTGCCCTTCAGCTTAATGCGCAGAATCGTAGCGCAGATCAGGCTGCCGCGCATGTGACCCTGAATTTCGGCAGATTCGCAAATAACGCGATTGCTATTCAGGTCCCCTTTGCTGGTAATCAGCAAAGACCCACGCGTCCGTATCGAGCGGCTATAGGAGCCGACGATTTTATAGTCCTGCAGATCGATGTAGGCTCCGCAAAGGGGGCAAATCGTAGAGGTCGCGTTCCTCCCAACTTCACGTCGCCCCGAGCACTCAAAGCACCGGGCAACAAACGTCCGCTGAACACCCAGCAAGCCTTCTACTCTTGCGAGGAGCGACGGCTCTTTATGGCTCGGCGTCGGAGGGCCATGAGTTTGCGTCCGGCCACCCTTCGTAACCTGAATATACCCACTGCACTTGCGGCAATAGGTCGATTTCGCCAATTCAGGTTCTAGCTGAATGTTACCGCAGTGAGGACATTGGACTTCGATTCGTCCTTTTGCAGCCACTCAGACT
Organism: Verrucomicrobiota bacterium; assembly: GCA_019242435.1. GTDB lineage: Bacteria > Verrucomicrobiota > Verrucomicrobiia > Chthoniobacterales > JAFAMB01 > JAFAVN01. The sequence continues at coordinate 888 of JAFAVN010000211.1, forward strand.
CCTTTATCGCGGAGCGCCGATTTCGTGTGGTTTCTCCTTTGAACTAAGCTCCTTGGCACCGAGCTCCTTCAGCATGTTTTTATTTGGGCTCACCTCAGACTTACCTACGAAAGTGGCGCCTTCTTCGATGATCAAACGGGTAGCTCTGAGGTCACCAATTAATTGAGAGCGTGATCGCAGCTCACAACGTTCCTGGACCGTGATATTACCGTTTACTTTGCCCATCACGATTACCGACTTAGCCTTCACTTCGCCCTGAACACTACCGTTCTCTCCCACCGTTAGAATTCCGTCGTTCGATGTAATCTCGCCTTCGATTTTCCCGTCGAAGGTGAATTCATTGGCGAATTTTATGGAACCTTTGATTTCGACATCGTTTGCTAGGGAGTTTTTATTTGGTATATCTGCCATAACGGATTGGTTTTCTGTTAGAGTTTTTGGCTCTACGGCCTTCGCAATCGGAGGAATCTCCCCGGGTTCAGCTTCATCAGTAATCGGGCCTGATCCTGGCTTTTGGGGGATAAACTTCTTGAGCACGGTCGCAAGTATGGATTTCCGAATTGGAATGTCAACGCCAACCCCTCAGGAAAACGCGAGAACCCGGGTGAACGGATCCGGTGGCCGACATGCGCATCAACCCGCACTGAGCTTAGTTCAAGCGCTATGAACGGGTCGCCGCGCGCTGCCGCCCAGCGCGCAACCTCTTCAGGACAAAGGCTTCGACGTTGGGAAGCCGCTCAGGCTGTTCTGGAGCCTCGCTCTACCGATCCTAACGTTCTCCGCTTTTAATCTTACGGTCACGCGGATGGGCGACTGCCGGATTTCGCCCCGCCACGTAACCGCGAATCGCGCCGCACGTCTCTATCTAGGGCCACCTGTTGGCGAGGCATTCCCTCGCGAGCAGGTCGGCCCCGTGGTAAAGTTGATTAAGGCCACGCAAAAGGATTATTTAATGAAAAAGTATCTATTGTTGCTTCTCGCGTTTGCGGGACTTTTTTTTCTGGTTCCTACGAAAGCTGATGCCGGAGTTTCTTTCGTTATAACTCCCGGTTTTTACGGCGGTTACTACGGAGGGTATTATCCAGCGTACGGCTATTACCCGGGTTACTATTACAGCCCATATTGGTATGGCGGATGGCACAGATCTTACTACTGGGGCTATCATCGCGGATGGCATCGTGGTTGGCACCGTCACTGGCGCTAAACGCTAAGCTGGTTCCAGCAAAAAACTTGCTCCCGAGTCACCTTGACCCGGGAGCTTTTTTTATGGCCGCCGACCGAATTTGACGCCATGTCCACAACACCTTAGAAGGTCCGGGCAAGGACCACATGATTTCAGCTCGGAATTTGACAAGACGCTTTCGGGATCTGGTCGCCGTTCGCGACGTTTCTTTTAATGTCAAAAAAAGCGAGATTTTCGCTTTTCTCGGTCCCAACGGTGCAGGCAAAAGCACCACCATCAAAATGCTGACGACCCTCCTTGCTCCCAGCAGCGGATCGATTGAAATCGACGGCCTGAGCCCACTAAATCAACCGCACGAGGTCAGGAAGAGAATCGGTATCGTCTTTCAGGACCCTAGTCTCGATAGCGAGCTGACAGCTTATGAGAATATGGATTTTCACGGGGTGCTCTATCATGTGCCCAAACGAACACGACGAGAACGAATCCCCCGGCTTTTGCAAGTCTTCGGGCTCTGGGATCGGCGAAATAACCCGACCAAAGAGTTCTCCGGCGGAATGCGGCGTCGCCTGGAGATCGCTCGCTGCCTTTTGCACACCCCAAAAATTATTTTCCTCGACGAGCCCACATTAGGCTTAGATCCGCAAACTCGGCACCAGCTTTGGGCTCAGGTTAAGCAACTTAACCAGGAAGAGCAGGTAACCGTTTTTCTGACCACCCATTATATGGAAGAGGCGGAGAGAGTCGCCGATCGGATCGCGATTATCGATCACGGCCGTATCATCGCCGAGGGGACGACTGAACAACTGAAAGCCACCACGGCAGCCGATTCCCTGGAACAGGCTTTTCTCAGTCTTACCGGTTCCACTATTCGTGAGGAAGAAGCTTCCTCCCTTGACCGCATGCGAAACATGGCCAGGCTCTTCCGGCGCTAGCGTGCATTGCTAACAGACGAGCAGCCAAAGAAGTATCGGCCACGCAGCTTGTGTGAGAAATTCGCGCTGATGAGTTGCATCTACATCCTGTGGATTCGCCAACTGACGCGTTACGTTCGGTCGCGCTCCCGAATGATTGCCTCACTCGGCCAGCCGGTACTCTACCTTTTGGCGTTGGGTTTTGGTTTTGGTCCTATTTTCCAAAAAGCGGGCGAAGGCAATTACCTGCAATTTCTCGCGCCCGGGGTGATCGGGATGACAGTCCTGTTCGCTTCGATGTTTTCCGGCATAGAATTGATCTGGGATCGGCAGTTCGGGTTCTTGAAAGAGACATTGGTTGCACCGGTTCCCCGGATTTTAATCATGCTCGGCCGCACCCTCGGAGGAGCGACTGTCGCCGTTCTCCAGGGGTTGATTGTCATTGTGGTCTGCTCTATCGCCGGATTTCGTCCTGCGAATTGGGCGTTCGTTCCTGTCGCGTTCATATACATGGCGCTCATCGGTATTCTATTTACTGCTCTTGGTACCGCCGTCGCCTCGTTGCTTTCGGACTTTCAGGGGTTCCAATTAGTCATGAATTTCCTGGTGATGCCGGTTTATTTCCTTTCGGGCGCCCTTTACCCTTTAAAGAATGCGCCCGCTGTCCTTGAAGCCATCGCGCGGGCTGACCCTTTGGCTTACGGCGTCGATGGTCTACGCGGAGCATTTCTGGGCACTTGGCATTTCGGATTGGTGACCGATTTCGGGGTCCTCATAGCCACGGCTCTCTTGTTCCTGGTTGTCGGGGCGTATTTATTTAATCGGATTCAGCTGTGAGTCCCGGATCGACTGAATGATGGGCTACTCAGCGCCATGGCGGGGAGCCGCTTTATAGGCGCGCAGTTTTATCGGCGACGAGCAGGCGGCTCCCGGGAATAGAGCGGTTGCGGCTAACCCTTGCGGCGCATCTCTAGAAATTGAATGAGACGCTGCTCGGCGATCGGAACATCTTGGACCATGCCCGGGAGCCGCCCGTTAGCAACCCGATAGAGCTGCGCGCCTAAAAAGCGGCTTCCCTCCATGGCGCTGAGTAGAGCCCATCATTCAGTCCCCCGGGACATCCGCGCCAGCTGATGATTGGCCGGCTGCAATTGCTGAAACAACTCTCGATAGACCTGATACCGGGCATCGAGTCGTTTGACCTGCTCCGGATCGGGCTCAATCGAGATCTCTTGCCGCCGAGCCACCGATGCCGCCTCAGAGCCGTTGGCGAAGATGCCGGTTCCGATGCCAGCCGCCAAAGCAACGCCCAATGCAACTGCCTCGCGAATGGGGCTGATCTTGAGGACTGAGCCGAACGTGTCTGCCTTGATTTGAGCAAGTAATCGATTCTGCATCGGGATACCGATTGTCACGATTTCGGCTGGACGGGGCTGGCCGGCAATCGTTTCCATGGCTTCAATGATGGCCCGAGCTTCAAAGGCGATCCCTTCCAACACGGCTCTGAACATGGCCGCACGAGTTGTAGTAGCGCGAAGTCCTACGAACGCGCCTGCCGCTTGGGCATCCGGAAAAGGGGTCAAGCTACGGACCAGATGCGGCAGAAACAGCGGGACCGCGTACTGAGTGTTTTCAGCCTCTGCCGTCAGGGTCGCAAAATCTGCGTTGCCTCCTAGCTGTCTTTGAAACCATTCGATGGCTGCTCCCGCCGTGAACAAACCGCCGGTCAGATAGACCATCGGTTCGTCAATCCACACTGCGCCTTGAGCGAGTCCGTGTTCGGGAAGCGTTCGGCTGAACTTAGGTTTTTCTGCGATTGCCAGCAATGTTCCGGACGTTCCCAGACTATCCGTAAGGACTTCTTTCGCCAACCCACTAACCGCAAACGTGCCGCTGAGTTGATCATGGATACCGACGCAGACCACGCAATCCGCCGGCAAATTCGTTGCACTGGCTGCAGCCGCGGTGACTGGACCGAGTGGAGTTCCACTGCGCAACACCGGCGGAAACGAACCCGGGTCCACACCAGCGTCCTTGATCAGCTCTGCAGCCCATGTCCTCTTGGCCAGATTATAGGCTAACGTTCGGCAGGCCAGGCTCGGGTCGGTTGCGGGAACACCAGAGAGCCGGTAGGCGATGTAGTCAGCCATGTGGAGCCACCGCTTAGCGCGAGCGAACGCCTGCGGATTCCGATTTTTTAACCAGAGAACCTTACAAAGCCCGAACATCGGATCCGGGTTTAACCCGGTTACTTGAAATAACCGCTCGTAACCGATTCGTTCACAGAGCCACGCATATTCCCCAGTGGTTCTAAGGTCAAACCAGGCGATTGCAGATGCGACAGGCTCGCCATTGGAATCGATGGGAAAGAGCGATTCAGCTACACCAGAGACCGCAATCCCTGGAATCTTTCCGGGCGATCCCAGTTTGGAAATCAGCTCTCGGAGGGTTCGGCACGCGGCCTGCCAGATGGGTTCAGGTTCGAAATCAGTCCATCCAGGTTTGGGATAAGAAAGCGGCGTCCTCTGGTCAGCTTGAGCTGCGATCTTTCCTGTCTTGTCGATGGCCAGGCATTTGATGTTGGTGGTCCCAATATCAAGCCCAAGCAGCAAATTTTGGTGGGGCATTGGCGCAGGGGTTCTTCAAGGCCGGCTAGTTTCCTGTCCCGTAAATAACATGGCTTTTGTTGCGATCAAAAAGGCTGCCGGCGAGGCGTAAGGAGGGTGCATATCTAACAGAAAACCAGTTGCGGGGATCAAAGAACGATCCAATTCGACAGCCGATTGCGATCTATTTAGCGCCGGATCCACTTTGTCCACGTCCGCGCGTTTCCGTTACATCCATTGTGTCCCCAAAAACCCGGCGGTTCAGCCCCAGCGGATCGCTTAGCGAAACATTTGATCACTCAATGAAAACATTTACAACCGCATGAAACTTTTTACAGTTGTGCCACTCTCTTCCTTAAAACCCAATCCAGTTCCTCCCAAATGAAGCAGACAAACCTCAGCCCCGACAGGGATTCTTCTGTCCCGGCACAGCCAGAAAACGAAATCGTTTCTCCAGCGGCTTCGGCTTTCGGTTTTACTCGCCGGCAGCTCCTGATTGGCAGCGGAAAAGTTGCCGTGGCCGCCGCCGTTTCTTCCATGTTTTCTCCCTTTAACATCCATGTAAAAGCGGCTGCGGTTAAATCGCTCTCCTTTTGGCAATTTTATTCACCGGGAGGAGGCGTCGCCACGCAAGACAAATGGTTCCAGGACATGGTGAAATCGTGGAACAGCTCTCATGATGTGAAGGTCGAACTTCTGTATGTCCCTAACCAGGATTACATGAATGGTTCCAAGCTCCAAACGGCGTTCGCCTCCGGTCAGGGTCCAGACATTTTCATTATCAGCCCTGGCGATTTTCTTCGCTACTACAACGGGGGCGTACTCGTTGATCTCTCGCAGTACATGGAAGATGCGGCCAAGAAAGACTTCTTCGAAAATGTGATGGAGACCCGAATCGTAGACGGGAAAATCTACGGTCTCCCGATGGAGGTCGAACCGATGGCAATGTACTACGGTGAAAAGGCGTTCACTGACGCCAAGCTTACCGAAGCCGATCTTCCAAAGACCTGGGATCAACTACTCGAAGTCTCCAAGAAACTAACGAAGAAAAATCAATTCGGTTGCTTGTTCGAAACTGGACCCGGTTACTACCAGAATTTTACCTGGTATCCATTTCTCTGGCAGGGCGGCGGCGATATGGTCAATGCGGAGGGAAACAAGAGCGCGTTCAACTCACCGGCAGCCGCCCAAGCTTTGAAATTCTGGCAGGACACTATCAAAGAGAATGTGGCGCCTCGAAGCATACTCGGTTTCGGCGGAGGCGACCCCGTAGCTAATATGGCCAGCGGTTATTGCGCTATCCAGAACGTGGGAATCTGGGGGATCTCGCAAATACGAGAAAACGCTAAAGACTTCCGCTACGGTGTATTCCCGTTGCCCACTCCGCCGAA
>JAFAVN010000306.1 GCA_019242435.1 Verrucomicrobiota bacterium
GCTCGTCCGGCAACGATTTTCGTGCCCGCAGATTCAGCATTTCGACTATGGTTGAAAATGCCATCGCGAAGTAAATGTAGCCTTTATCGACGTGTTGCCCTAGCCCTTCGGCTACCAGGAGCACACCGATTAAGATCAGGAAAGCGAGCGCTAACATTTTGATCGTGGGATGCTGATTGACGAACCGGCTGATTCTGCCTGAAGCGGCCAGCATCAGTAACATGGCCAAAACAACGGCCGCTATCATGACCGGCAAATGCTGCGCCATACCTACTGCCGTGATCACCGAATCAAAAGAGAACAGGATGTCCAGAAACATTATTTGTACGGCCACCCCCCAAACTCGACCCCGAGGTAGGCTGGTCGGTCGCCGTTCGCCTCTTTCCATTCGCTCATGAATATCGCGAGTGCCTTTGGCGATCAGAAACAGCCCGGCACCAAGCAGCACGATATTTTTCGCGGCCCAAGTTCGGCCGAATAGCGAAAACCAAGGAGTGGTCAGCGAGGTTAGCCAGGAGATACCTACCAGAAGTAAAATCCGCGTACCGAGCGCCAACAGTATCCCGGCGGTTCGCGCTTTTGCCTGGTCCCGTTCCGGGAGCTTACCCGTGACGATCGAAATGAAAACCACATTATCGATACCCAGCACCACCTCCAAGCAGGTCAACGTAGCCAGACCAACCCATGCGCTCGGTTCTGTGATCCAATCCAAGGTCCAAGGTTCAAGGTTCGAGGTTTAAAGTTCAAGGTTCAAAGTTGAGGATTGCGGCCGATCATTGGTGGTTTGCCGCTGGGAGGTTGTCGACGAGGGACTAGTGAGAGCGTGATACGTCCGATACGACAGATAGGTCTGCTAGGTCGTAGTCGAGCGGACCCATCGTGCCCAACTTTGAACCTTGAACTTTGAACCTCGAACCTCGAACCTTGAACTCGTTAACACCGTGAAAAGCTATCGGAAAGAACTTTGGTTCGAGACCAAAAGCCGTCGCGAATTCATCTGCATAACGCCGCAAATCCAGCAATGCCTCCGAGAAAGCGATATCCAGGAGGGATTAGTTTTGGTAAACGCGATGCACATTACCGCCAGCGTGTTCATCAACGATAACGAGTCCGGCTTGCATGACGATTTCGAGAAATGGCTGGAGAAATTAGCGCCGGAAAAGCCCTACCATCAATATGCCCACAACGGCGCCGAAGATAACGCCGATGCTCACCTGAAACGCACTATCATGGGAAGAGAAGTAGTTGTCGCCGTAACCGCAGGCAAACTCGACTTCGGACCGTGGGAAGAAATTTTCTACGGCGAGTTCGATGGCAAACGCCGCAAACGCGTCCTGGTGAAAATCATTGGCGACTGAAGATCCAAAATCTAGAATCTGCCTCCTAAATTCTAGCTCGCCGCTCCTCAACGTGGTATTAACGCCTTGGGAGATTAGAGTTGATCAGTAGCCGAACGATTGATGTATTGCGGTCAGCCGTTTTTGTGAACCCCTTGATGGCAGGTTCGGATGTTGAAGCGATCGATCGCTTGCTAAGTACGCTCCAGGAGAATCCGAACCTTGTGGATCTGACCGCGTTAAGAAGAGCGATTCTCGACCGTCAAAAGGTCGATCCACCGCTGTTGCCCATGGGCGTCGCCTTTCCTCACGCCAGGACAGATAGCGTCCGGAACATTGTAATGGTAATCGGCATCTCTCCAGAACCGATCCCCTTCCCCGGTGTTGCCGCCCGGCTCGTACTCCTGATCGGGGTACCTAAAAAAGCGATTTCTGAATACCTTGAACTAACCTCATTCCTCGCACGCCATCTCCGTGGCGAGCATGTCCTCGACGGGCTAATGTCTGCTAAAGGTATCGAGCAATTTTTATCGGCTTTCGCCGTGACTTGAAACTCCAGCCATGGACAACGCGCCGACGGCTAGATCGCGCACGCGGCTCAGCCCAGCCTTACGGCGGCTGCTAATCTTTAAAGTCTGGCTAGTCGAGCATTTTCGACCGAGCGAACGCCAAGTCACATTGATCTGGGCCGCCGTTATCGGATTTGCAGGAGCAATCGCGGCCGAGGCGTTCCGAAAAGCAACTTTATTCCTCCAGTTCCTGGGCACGGGCGAAATTAGAGGCATCGTCACCAGTTTCGAAAACTTGCCGCTGTGGCAACGCTTCATCGTTCCGGTAGTCGGAGCGTTCTTCGCGGGCGTCACCCTTTGGTCAGGAAACCGGCTGATCACCAGTGTCCGTCAAAAATCGACTACCGACTACATGGAAGCCGTCGTGGTAGGGAACGGCTACATCTCTTTCCGGGCGAGTCTCGTTAAGGCAATTTCGGCGCTGTTTTCTATCAGTAGCGGTGCATCCATTGGACGCGAAGGCCCTTTGGTCCAGCTAGCCGCCCTTCTGGCGTCACTGGCGGGACGGCTTAGGCATTGCCCGGTGCCCCAGAAGCGTCAAATGGTAGCATGCGGTGCGGCGGCGGGGATCGCCAGCGCATACAATGCCCCAATCGCAGGCGCATTTTTCGTTGCCGAAATCATTCTGGGGACGGTCGTTGTCGAGTCTCTCGGCCCGCTCATCCTTTCTTCGGTGGTCGCCACCTTCACGACTCGGGCGCTGATTGGGGCAAGCCCTCTCTACCGTTCTCCGGATTTGGGATTTCATTCCCGGTGGGAAGCCCTCCCGCTTTGTCTCATGGGACTTTTGCTGGGTTTTCTGGCGCCCGTTTACCTCCAATTGCTTCGCCAAGTCGAACGCATTTTTTCCAGGCTGAAATATCCGGTACCGCTGAAGATGACGATCGGTGGCGCAATCGTCGGCGGGATTGCTGTCTTCTTTCCGCAAGTCTGTGGGAACGGCCAGGAACTCTTGAGCTCGCTCTTTCACCAGAACTGGGACTTCTACACGATTCTCACGTTATTAATCGTTAAGTTAGCAGCGACCTCGGCTACATTCGGCTCCGGCGCAGTGGGCGGCGTATTTACTCCGACGTTGTTTATCGGATCGGCGCTGGGATTTCTTTACGGGCAGATGGTGTTGTTGCTCTTCCCTAACCTGCAATCAGACCCCAACATTTATGGGCTGGTTGGAATGGGCACTTTCCTGGCCGCATCGAGTGGTGCGCCCATCATGGCAATTCTCATGGTGTTCGAGCTTACGCTCAGCTACACGATCGTACCCTACCTGATGGTGGCATGCGTCCTCGGCTACTATTGTAGCAGCATTTTTGAACGCAGGTTCATGTATGGTGAATCTCTCGAGCGAAAAGGCGCCGCCTTCTTCAGTTCCCAGTTGGCGGAGGTAAGCGTCACCGACCTGATCCGAACCGACCCGATTACCTTACCAGAACAAGCCAGTTTCGCGGAAATCGCCCGGACTTTCCTCCAGTTTCAGTTCCAACATATCTACGTGGTGGGCGAAGACCGCAGGTTCCTGGGCGCCGTCTCCCTGCATGACGTGAAGGCATTCCTGGACCGGCCCGAACTGGAAACCGTGGTGATCGCCGCCGATATCATGGACGAAAATTTCCCGCGAATTTCGCCTCTCCAAGGTACCGCCGAAGCTCTGCGCAAATTCTCTGAGACCAATGCCGAACGCCTTCCGGTCGTAGATAACTTCAATTCCCAACGCTTGATTGGGAGTATCTCCAAGACGGACCTGATCCTTCATTTGGCAGGTGAACAAAGCCGCCCTTCGGTCGGCCGGGCAGTTGGGGCGAATCTTGAGCAACCAGCGCCGGTGGCCGCCTCGCCTCGGGATGGGGACCAGTGACCAGTAGGAGGCACAAGGATCTTACTGATTACTGGTCACTGGTCATTGGTCCCCACCTCGCCTCCAAACGCAGATCGCCCCCGAAGGAGCATTGCCGAAATCATCATTCGGCGGCAGCGTTGGTCTCATGACAAACGGTTACCAGCCTATTGAGCAGCATGGGGTCATCGGCAATCTGGAAACGGTGGCGTTAGTCGGCATCGACGGGACTATCGATTTCTGTTGTTTTCCAGACTTCGATTCGCCCAGCATTTTCGCCGGCCTATTGGATACTGACAAAGGGGGCAGGTTTTCCATTGCAGCTGTCCTGCAAAACAGCCGGCCCAAGCAAAGTTATATTCCCAACACGAACATCTTGCTCACCCGGTTTCTTTCACCGGACGGCGTGGGCGAAGTCAGCGATTTCATGCCGGTTTTTGGGAGCGTCGCTTCTGAGCAAGAACGGCGGGAATGCTCGAAAATCATTCGGCGCGCTAAATGCATCCGTGGCGAAGTCCGATTTCTGATGGTTTGCCAGCCGCGCTTTGATTACGCTCGGGCTGGTCATCGCATTAAAAAAGTTTCGGACACTGAAGTTCTCTTCTTGCCTGATGGCCCCAAAGCCCCGGCATTGCGACTACGATCCCGCCAATCGCTGGCGATCAACAACGACGAAGTCTCCGCTGATTTCATTCTGAAAGCTGGTGAAAAAGCTTCCTTTGTTCTTGAAATGGACCTCGGAGAGAACGCGCAACCCGATAGCCAGTGGGAACGCGACATGTTTCTGGCGACGCTAAATTTCTGGCAAGGATGGATCGCTCAATCCAAGTATACCGGACGCTGGCGCGAAATGGTGGACCGCTCAGCGTTGGTACTTAAGCTTCTAACCAGTCGCCGATTTGGCTCAATAGTAGCGGCTCCGACATTTGGGCTTCCGGAACTGGTTGGCGGCGGGCGTAACTGGGATTACCGGTACACCTGGATCCGGGACGCTAGTTTTACCTTGTACGCACTCAGTCGGCTCGGGTTCACTGGCGAAGCGAGAGCATTTATCAGCTGGTTGGAGGCACGGTGCGCAGAAACTCATGAGGGGCCACCCTTGCAGATCATGTACGGAATCGATGGCCGGCATGATTTACCCGAAGAAATTTTGGACCACTTGGCTGGTTATCGCGAGAGCCGCCCGGTTCGGACTGGCAATGCCGCAGCCCGCCAATTGCAGCTCGATATCTATGGTGAGCTATTGGACTCTATCTACATCTATGACAAGTACGGCGAGCAGATCAGTTACGAGCTCTGGCTCGATCTGATTAACATTGTCAACTGGGTCTGCGAAAACTGGGATCGCCCCGACGAAGGCATCTGGGAAGTTCGCGGCAGTCAGCAACCCTTCTTTTATAGCCGGCTTATGTGTTGGGTGGCTATCGATCGGGGCCTCCGTTTGATCAACAAACGAAGTTATCCCGGGCCAGTAGCAAAATGGCAACAAGTCCGCGACCAGATCTATAATCAGATCCAAACTGATTTTTGGAATCCGAGTCTGCAAGCTTATGTACAGACCAAGCAGAGCGACTGGTTGGATGCCTCTTCATTGTTGGCGCCCCTGGTGCGGTTTGTGAGTCCCACTGATCCGCGATGGCTCTCCACCTTGGCCGCCATCGAGGAACGGTTAGTGGATGATTCACTCCTGTACCGTTATCGGAGCCCCGACGGTCTCGAGGGCGGCGAAGGCACGTTTTGCATGTGCTCGTTCTGGTACATCGAATGCCTGGCGCGGAGCGGGCAGATCCACAAAGCTCGATTCATTTTCGAAAAGATGCTCGGTTACGCCAACCATGTTGGCTTGTTTTCTGAAGAACTCGGGCCTTCGGCTGAACAGTTAGGAAACTTTCCGCAAGCATTCACTCATATGGCGTTGATCAGCGCGGCATTTGAATTGAACCGGCGGCTCGATTCCGTGCACGGAGATCGCAGGTGAGCGGGCGCGTAATGAACCGGTATGGTTCATTACGCGCCGTACCTCGCGCTCCCCAAACACCTCATAAATATCAGAATTACGGAAATCATAAACAAATTCGACAAAAAAATTAAGCCCATGGACCCTCTCGTTATCTGGACCAATGTTTACCTTAACCCTTCCGAAGTTGCTCTCCTCCAGTCTGAGACGAAGCACCATCAACTGATCCTGGCCGACGCCGGTCCCCATGTCCTGGCCCAAAACAGCGGTGATCCAAGACTTTCGTCGGCTGATGTCGTCTTCGGACAACCGAATCCCGAGGACCTTTTGACTTCCCATGCGCTCCGTTGGACCCACGTCTCCAGCGCCGGCTATACGCGCTATGATAGCCCCTCATTCTGGCAACACTTTTGCTCACGCGGAATTATATTCACGAACAGCTCAGCCGTTTTTTCCGAGCCTTGTGCAGAGCATGCCTTGGCGGCTCTGTTGGCTCACACGCGCCAACTTTATCCCTCCTACCTCGACCAACTGCAGCGCCGGGAATGGCAGCAAAACGCTATCCGGGCCGCTTCCAGTCTCTTGTCCGAACAAACGATTGTGATCGTCGGCTTCGGCACTATCGGCCAACGTTTGGCTGAATTTTTGAAGCCGTTCGGCTCCGCTACGTTCGCCTGCCGGCGACGGCCGGAGCCCTATCCCGGAGTAAAGGTGCTCTCACTCGACGAGTTGCCAAACGTTCTGCCGGTCGCAGATCATGTCTTGAATTTCCTGCCGGAAAACACGGGAACCATCCGTTTCTTTGATCAAGCGAGATTTTCGAGGTTCAAGCGAGGCGCTTGCTATTACTCACTTGGGCGCGGCACGACGACGGATCAGCCGGCTTTGATCGAAGCCCTGACTTCCAGCCGGCTGGCAGCCGCTTACCTCGATGTTACCGAGCCGGAACCTTTGCCACCGGATCATCCGCTCTGGTCCACAACCAACTGCTACATCACACCGCACAGCAGCGGAGGCCATTACAATGAAGCGCTGCGACTAACGAAACATTTTTTGAATAATCTCCGGCGCTTTGAAAATGGCGAACCACTGATTAACCGGATTGTCTGACGGAGAGCGGGCGGTTAAACGGGCCTTGAGGCGAATGGAACAACCCGAGACGGGCCAAACTGGCGAAAAACGTCGCCTCGACGGGCAGGATCCTCTGCTTCACCCCTTTCTCTCCGCTTCCAATGAAGAGGCCGCGCTGGCCGAACTCGATGCGCTGTTCACATGCATCGTGGTTCCCACAGTGCATAAGGTCCTTTGCCAAAAACTCCGGGTTGCCTCACCCAGGGCGAGGCTAGAGTCGGACGATCGGCGTTGTCTAGACGAAGAGGATTTTCGTCAGCAGACAATGGTTGCCCTTACCACGCGTCTCTGGCAACTCTATCGGAATCCTGCTGAGCATCGGATTACGGCGTTTCCATCGTACGTAGCCGGAGCCACCATTAATACTTGGCGGGACGCGATCAGGCGCGATGCCAAGCTGTGGACTAAACTGTCGAACCGCCTGACTTA
>JAFAVN010000523.1 GCA_019242435.1 Verrucomicrobiota bacterium
GTTTACCGGCTCCGTCGGCCAGGTGATGAGCCAGCATTTATACAAGCCGATTCCCCTCGAGCCGTTAGCAGACCAGCAACCGTGCATCGTGGCTTTGCTGCAGAAGATGTTAGCAAAAGATCGGGCAAAGCGGCCGCAGACTCCCCGGCAGTTGCAGGATGCGATCGTTCATTGTCTCGCTGAAACTAGCACCTCTCCGCTTCGCAACCTGGCCGAAGCTGACTTTACACCCTCGGAACCTTTACGGACCGAAACGTTCTACCCGCAAAACTATCGCGTCATTGAACAGATCGGGGAAAGTTTGGCAGGTAAGTATTTCCTGGTCGAAGATCTCCCACGTAAACGCCTAGTGCGGCAGCTAGTGTTAAGGCCGGAGTTAGTTGCCGACCTTCAATGGTTCATTACACTCGAAGCGGCGACCCGGCGATTAAGGAGTGCACCTCACCCTTTACTACGGGCGGTTTATTCATTGGAAATCGCCGGTCAGGAAGGGATCATTGTCGAAGAACACATCGCAGGTTCAATGCTGCGAGATCTACTTCGTGCCAGGGGCATTTTCAGCGCGGCGGAGGTTGTCCGTCTGATCAGTCTATTGGCGCCTCTGGCCGATCATGCCACTGCTAATCATCTTGAATATGTCGACTTCAGCTTGTTTGGAATTCATCGCGTCGCTCGGGAGCCGACCGCAGTAGGCAGTGTGCGCGATCCGCTGCCCGAATCTCTTGTGCTATCCGGGCCGCGTGATCTGAGGGTTGATGGAATCGATTTTTCGTTTACGTCCCCTCAGGCTGGAACGTTGGTAGGTTTTCAAACTCAGGTGCAGAATAATGTCGGCGACGCCACCCGGGACAGTTACCCGAAAGCATTGAGTTTACTAGCCTATGAATTGCTTGGCGGGGCTCGGGTTCAGGTTGAAACCACCGGCCAATACAAACCAATCGCTGCCTTGACCCAGGAAGGAAATGCGGTTCTCCGGCGAGGAGTAGCTAATGAATGGGCTTCAGCTGCGGAACTGGCTAAAGAGTTGACCGCTGTCATCGGCGCGCGACCTGCCTTGCCGGAAACCAGGGAAACTAAAGCGACCAAGCTCAATCAGGAAGTACCCGTAATTGAAGAAGATCCAACCTCGATTACTGAAATTAGGCCACGCGAGACGGCTACCCGGGTTGCTCCGGAGCTTCCCACCGTAACTCCACTGATAACCGCCGCCGCTCCATGGCGTAAGGAAGGCGGCAGACCGGGGTTCGGCCGTTTATGGTTAATACTTGGGCTGATTATTGTGCTGGCGGTCGCAGGTTACTTGATTTATCTGCAAGTCAGTCCGGGCCGTCCGCACCAGGAAATCGCCGCCTTATCAGTTCTAACTGATCCGGCGGGTGCCTCCATTTTGTTAGACGGGAAACCTCCGCAGAAGCTGCCAAATACCTTTACGCACGTACCGTTTGGTGCCCACCGCCTGACCGCTGCTCTCGATAATTTCCAGCCAGCCCAGCAAGATATCCAGGTCCGGCCAGATACAGCTCCGGAAATTCGCCTCAAACTGGAAGAGAAACCGGAAATCGCCGCTCTCTTGGTGACTACCGATCCACCCGGTGCGACCGTTCTTCTTGACGGAAAAGCTATTCCGAAAGGTTCCAATACTTTCACCCACATTCCTTATGGCTCACATCAACTAACCGCGGCGTTAACCAATTACGAACCACTGGAACAGAAGCTGGAGGTAAGTCGCGGAATGAGCCGGGAGATCCGTATCAGGCTGATCCGGAAATCGATTCCTACTGATGTCTGGTTAGCTGATCTAAAGAAATCCCGAGAAAACTCTCCGCAACAGCTAAATGCCTATCTTCACCTTGCCCAGCTATCGACGCCTGATCACGCGGACTATCAGAAAGCACTGGAACGCAGTATAGAACAGCTGAGGGCTAGAACACCGCCCATCAGCACCGCTGAGTTCGCACTTTCTTATCAATCGATTATCAAAGAAGCCGCTGGCCTGGATATTTTACCTGCTATTCTCTGGTTGGCTGAAAACGAGAATGGAAATGAGGCGCTCAGCCTATATCTTCGGGCTGCGAAACTGGGAAGCTCATATGCAATGATGAAAGTCGGCCGTCTTTATCTGAGAAGAGCCAAGCCGGCAGATAACGAGGAGGGGTTTAAATGGCTCAATCAAGCCTATAATGCGACGGATCGTAATCTGGAAGCCGGCGCCTATATCGGCGACTGTTACCTGAGTGGTATCGGAACCCAGCAAGACTTGCAAATGGCTGAGGAAATTATCATGCCGCTAGCCAAACAAAATGTAGTTCCGGCAATGACGATCGCTGGAAAGATAATTGCCATTAAGGTAGATGACGCGATCACCGAAGCCGAAAAAAGCGACATCACACCGCAAACCCGGAGACAACTCGAGACCAAAGCGAATGACTTAGCTCGCCAGGCCACAGCGTGGTGGACACGTGCAGACGAAAAGGGCGATTGGAATGCCTCTGCGCATCTGGGTCAATGCTATGAACTGGGCTGGGGCGGCATTCAAAAGGACGAAGCAGAAGCCGAAAAACGGTATAAAGACGGCGTCGACCATGGAAATGCTATCAGCATGTTTTTCTATGGTCTTTTTATCAATAAGAAATTTGGCCGCCACGCCGAAGCAGCTAACTGGATAAGTCGCGCCGCCGCCGCTGGTCTTCCATCGGCCGTGAAATGGTGTAAGGATAATAATGTGCCTGTGGTAAGCGCTTCGCAATAACAGAGGACAAATGCAAAGGAGTTCGGACGTTGAGTATTTCCCGTTCAGGGATTGCAGCTCAAATCCGGCGCGACATACCTCCCAAAAAAGCGACATCCTCGACGCGCCGAGATTTTCGTCCCACCGTCATGAGTTTCTGTCGGTGTTCTTTCGCTGCTGTGGAGCGTTTTTTCTGTTGGCTCTCAACCCTTCACTGATGGTGGCCGGCACTCCCCAAGGTGCTCCCGACATCCAGGTTCATGGCAACGGGTTCGGTCAAGTTAGCCCAGCCGATATCACTGCTGTCTTGCAGTCTGCTGCTCTTTCGATTCTCCGGTATTGTCCACACACTCAATTAGGCGGGATCGACATTTACTATCGCCCGGATCATCCACAAATCGCATTAGCCAGAACGTCGAAGGGCAGGATCCCGATTGCTTTATCAGCCCGGGACACGCGCTGGGCGCAATACAGCTTCCAACTCGGCCATGAGTTATGTCATGCCTTGGCTAATTATGCTAATCGTCCCGGCCAATCAGCGCCCCGTCCTGGTAGCGCCAATCTTTGGTTGGAAGAAAGTCTCTGCGAAACGGCTTCTTTGTTCACGCTGCGCGCCATGAGTCGATCGTGGTCTACCGCTCCTCTCTATCCGGCTTGGCGCAATTATGCTCCGTGGTTCGACACCTATGTGAAACAACGGCTGCAACTTCCCGGCTATCAGCTTCCAGCGGGAACTTCGTTCCGGACGTGGTTTGAACAGAATGAACCTGGCTTGCGCCAAAACCCTGGTTTGCGTAACCAGAACACAGTCATCGCGACCCAACTCTTACCAATGTTTGAAGCAACGCCGGAGGGCTGGGAAACAGTCGCTTTTATCAACCGCGATTCATCCGACAGCAACGAGTCCTTACTCCGACATTTCACCGAGTGGCGCGCCGCCTGCCCGAACAACCTGCGCCCCTTTGTTACCAGGCTTGCATCCGTATTCAGCGTAAAATTGTAAGTTGATGGCTCAGGCGTCTGGGCTACCAATCGCCTCTGGAATTCGAACAAGCCTATTGGCGGTAACAAATCCCTCGACCCTCGATTGTACTTGCCAGCCCAGGAGAAGCCGCAGTTACTGGATACCGACATGACCAACAACGAACTTCGCGAATTCAATAAGAAACGTCGGATCCATCAAATCGCCTGGGTAACGCGGGACTTGGAAAAAAGCATGAAAGCCTGGGTCGAAAATCTCAAGGTCGGTCCCTGGACAGTGCTGACGTTCACTGAAAAGACGCTGAAATATTTAGATGTGGACGGCAAACGGGTGACCGAACCTTTCAAATTTCTGATTGGGATAAGCTGGATAGGAGATATCCAAGTCGAATTAATCGAGCCAGTCTACGGTCCGATGATCTATGACGCTTTTATTCGGCAGCACGGCGAAGGTCTTCACCATATCAAAGAATATGTCAGCCAGGACGAGATCGATCGAGTACTTCAGGAATACCAAGAAAAAGGCATTGAAGTAACTCAAACCGGCCAATTCAAAGAGGATTTTCATTACTATCTCAATACAGAGCCGAAATTGGACTTCGTTTTAGAGCTGGGTAATTGCCCAATCCTGCAGTTGTCGGAACAGGAGTGCCCGACTTACCCGCCTTCGCCGTAACGGCGAGCGGGCGTATCGGCGTGAGGGCGTACTCCGTAGGAGTACAATATTTAAAGCGTTCCGTTGGAAAATTGCGGCTAGCTCCTTAGGAGCGTCATCACATCAACAGGCCGACCCGCCCATACGCTTGTCACAACGCGTAGTCTCCCCAGAAGCGGTCAATCCTCAACCCGCGAATCAACTGTGAGCACTCTTCCAGGTCGCCGGCGACAAAATGGTAACGGCCAACGATATCCAGCATTCTTAAGGGCTCAGTTACCTTGTGCACATTGAGAATGCCGCTTTGCCGGATTTCTTGAACGGTCTCATCCATTGCAATTACTGCTCCCTGCAGCGTAGGGAACTCACGCCAACAATCGCCTTGACGGAAACATTCAGAAAAAGCGTTTAGCATCTGACTGAATTCGGCTTCCAGGCGCTCGAGCTTTGGCCGCAGCAGAGGCTCGGCCGCCTCCGGCAGATTCTTCCGATAAGAAACCAGGTGTCCAACTCGAAGCACCATCGCCTGCAACGCGCGAATCAACGCGGCGATGCTGTTCTTTTCTTGCTCAGTACATCCGCGCATCCGAATCCCGCGAAGCACTTGTTGAGCTTCCACCGATCCGAGGGCCAGCTGAGCTTTAACCCTTTCCGGATGCGGATCGTCCCGTAGCAATGCGTTCAAGCCTGAGAAAACAGCCAGCAGATTGTCTTTCAGCAGCCTTTGCGGCAACACCGGCCAGATCAACCTGCTTATCAAGGCTCCGATAAACATTCCCGTCATCAGCCCGATAAAAGAATCGATGATGGTCTGCGAGTCGACCGGTTGCTGCGGGTTAAGCCCCACGAAAACGGTGATGGCCAACCAAGCGGTCAGGATCCAGAGATTGGGCCCTTGGAATCGAGCACTCAGGAATCCAAGCCCGAAAAGAATCGCAAACAGCGTCAGATTCATAACCAGGTAATTGGCCAGAAATGGCGTAATAAGGAGGAGCACGATGATGCATCCAGTGAGAGCCAAAGAGGCGAAAAATGAGTTTTGAAAGATTCCCTTATCGCCCGTGCCACCCGCCCGGATAAATGGTCTGGTTAACACCGTCTGAATCCAAGCCATGAGCGGAAGGACACCTGGCCCGGGAGGATGGATCCACAGCAAGAGCGTTATGGCGACGACTCCGACCAGGCCGCTCTTAATGCCTACCTTTACCCAGAACCAATCGATCGTAGGCAACAGATCCCAATGGGTTTTGGCTTCGGGCAACGGCTCACCAAATCGCGGTAACCCTTCGGTCATGTTCCGGATGTTGATTAGTTCGTCTCGGAGCGAACGCAGCGCAGCAAAATGAGTCCCGAAACCGATGGCGTTCTGGAGCGATTGGGTTGCGAAGAAGCCCTGGTCTCGAAGCTCTTCCACCTTTTGGACTACGGCGGCAAAGGCGTCCGGCAACGAACTGGGCAACAGTTTTTCGCCGGGACGACGCGGCGCTGACAAAATGCTCAATTCTTCCGAAATAGCCCCGCTGAGTGACCTCAGCTCGGTCTGCAGGCGTTCGACGATCGCCGCATCAACATGCCGCCATTGGCTCAATGCGAAGGAGCCTTGAAATAGGCTGATCAGCGAAACCAGGAAACCATTGTAATTCGAGAGACGGGCAGCGAAAAGCGTGCTCTCCCTTGATCCGGCTTGCACCAGGTTCCTTAGAATCGACAACCGCGCCGGAAACGCATCTCGGATTTTTTCGACTTCGGCAGAGGGATCGGTTCCTAGGGCGTATGCTTCGGTCTGAAGGGATACGAGTCGGCCTACCATCTCGAGACTCACGCGACTGGCCGTGACGAATTCTTCCCGGGCCGAACGTGGCCACACCACAGTTGATACCAGGAGCGCGACCATTGTTCCCAGGAGAATCTCTTCCGTCCGGTCTATACCGACCTGCCAAACCTGATCCGGCGTGGCAATTCCATTGGTGACGACGCTGAGCGTGGTCAGACCCACCAAAAAGTAGGCATACGGGACTAGCCGTGGCCCAAACGGGCCGAATTTGTAACCGCTGATAGCCAGCACCAGAAACAATACGGGCAGGAAGATCATCGGGGTGTTCGTGTAATTGCCGACTAACCAGACACCGACCACGGCTCCGCCGAGCGTGCCGAGCACGCGCATAACCACTTTAACCGCCGTTGAACCGATATACTGAGCGTTCATCATGACCAGCACCGTCAAGATGGCCCAGTTATCATGGGGCAGGCGTATTACCTGGGCACCGAACAAAGCCAGCATACCCGCTAGCCCTATTTTAATCCCGTACCTGACCCGCAAGTCACCGAACACATCTTGGAGTGGCCAGCGCCACTTCCGCTCAGCTGAAAGGATATCGGTTTTAACGGTGGTACTCATAGTCGTGCCGGTCTATCCAGTTTATGACTCGCTAGGGAGAAATGGAATTTCGAAGCATTTTCGAAATTCGAGCTTCGGAATTCGAACTCCGCCTTTGTCGTCTTATTCACGAAGGCGAGCGCCCCGGCCGTAAATGAGAAGCATAGTTAATAACACACCGCCATAGATGATCTGGCGGCCTGCCTCGGGCATCTGCAGGACCGAGAGCATG
>JAFAVN010000005.1 GCA_019242435.1 Verrucomicrobiota bacterium
TTAATCAAGGGCTTCACTTTCGGGGCCGTCGTTCAATAATTGAGATCCAGAGATTCAAGTTCTCGCCGTCACTAGAACCGCTCTGGAGTAGTGCCCGAAACCGCATCTCTTGGAAATGAAAGCGATTTTATCAGCTACTGCTGAAGACGGGCATGAATACCGCTGGCGAGTTGCCTAGCTACTTCCACCTGGCGATGCACAATACTTGCTGAAAGGCCGATGTGACTGACAGGATCAAGCAAGGCGTCGATCGCGCTCCCGCCGCGGATTTCGCATTGACCCGGCGGCGTATAGGTCAGGCAGTAAGGATAGTCAGGTGTAAGAAAAGATCTCGGCAATGACTTACCTCGACTTGCCCGCTAAGTCAGCACTTCGAAAGCGCTGATATTTCTTCTCCGAGAAGCACCTCTCAAATCTGAGGCTTGCCAATGGAGGTACAAACGACAGATCCGGACCTAACGTTGCCGTTTTCAGTTTTGGGTCAAAGCAAATTACAAATGGCTTCACCGGTTCCCCGCGATCAAAAGCTATAATCCGCTGGTTGATTTCTTTGCTTGGCCTATAGGTTTTTGTGCAAACTTCGATCGAGGCGAACCAGCCTTTATCGACTCGCGGAAAACTCTCCGGAATGGCGCGTTTGAGTGCTCGAGCGACCATGCAGTTCTGCCGGTCCATTCGTTCGCCATTATTGATATCATCTTGAGTGACCTGAATGAGACGTAATGTTTTCATAAGCTTTACTAAATCGGACTGAGGCAGACAGAACCTGGCGCCTCGGAACCCACTTTTGAAACCCTCTCGACTTCGAAGAACCCGAATGCCGCGCGAATGCCTTCATCGGCAAAGTCATAGTCCGCGCCTCTGTTCCGGCCCAGAACCTCAAATTCTGGCTCCAGAGTTTCGGCGATAGTTAAGCGCGTCATCAGAGCTGGCGTCGGGTTTAGTGAACAACTTAAATTCGCAAGAAACGGGCCAGATGATCGCATTCAACGAACGTGTGAAAGCGCTCTCGCCCGCCGCCTGATGACAGGCTATCTTTTGCGAGCCATCCAAGACCAAAGGAAACAAGATTCTGGTTAGGAGAAGAGACGGTGGCACTATCCCGGCTGATTCCACCCTCGTCCCCAATCTCCAAAAGCTTCCCAACCTGACTCAGTCACCACGACGGTATCCTCTAGCTTTACAAACCCTACGTCAGGGTGTTTCACATGGGTTTCAATGGATAAAACCATCCCTGTCTCCAACGGCCGTTTCGCGTGTTTGGCTGGATAAGGAATCGGGCCCGTGGCGGTAAGTCGTGGCGCTTCGTGTGGGATTAAACCCATGCCGTGGGCGACGAAATGCATGGCCGCCCGGTTCGGACATGATTCTAATGCTTGCCGGGCGGAGTCGTAAATCCCGCCGCCGAGAGCCCCTGCCTTGATTGGGGTCCGCGCGGCTGCCTGTACAGCAGAGACTTGATCCAGCAACTCTTTCATCAAGGCAGTCGGCTCGCCTAGTACTCCCATTCTGGCCATATCCGCTAGATAACCGTGCCAGTGGCCCCCAGTGTCGATCGAGATGACCTCACCATTCCTGATCTGCCGGCTGGAAGGTCCCCTGCCGAAGGTGGGGCCCGACGCGATTAACGTAAACCCGTAATCGAGACCTCTGCCGGTCTCCTCAATTCGCAAATGCTCAACGATCTCGGTCTCTGTCATCCCTTCTCGCAACCAGTGAAACGTGGCAACCATTGAGTCCACGATGGAGGCGGCTGCCTTCCGTAGCTGGTCGAGTTCATCCGAAGTTTTGGCCGCTCGCAGTTCCTCCAGTATTTCCGTGCTATCCACAAAGACCGCGCCAGGTAGTTGCGCCCTGAATGTGTCCCAGGCGTTCGCTGTCCAGAACTCGAGTTCCAGACCGATCTTAGGAACAGTTAGCCCAAGCGATTTTACGTATTGGGCTGCAAGGCGCGCCGCTTCTGTCGAAGTCCAGGCTTCGGTTGAAATCCGCGGCGGCCAGAACGGAAAAACTTCGATGCCCCAACCTTCATCCCCACTCCCCACGTAGAAAGCTTGATCCAAATGCCCTTTCACATAGCCGAGCACCGGCAGATAGCGCCCTAGCCCAATGCTATCCAGGTGCTCGAAAAAATAATAGCGATATCCGCCCAGTAGGTATTGCAGGTTGTGTTTTGAGGAAACCAAAAGAATGTCGATACCTGATTCGTCGAGCAGGGTATCGAGTTTCGCGGCTGAGAAAGAAGTGGATCGCATGGCGGTAGAGAACAAAATTTATGCCCGGTTTCAGCGGGAATCCAATCGGTATCCCAAGATGAGGGAAGCACCAATGTTGGGCTTCGGATATTGAACCTTGGGGCG
>JAFAVN010000332.1 GCA_019242435.1 Verrucomicrobiota bacterium
ACTCGTTCGGCAATCTGCATCGCTGCGGCGAGCTTGTCATTCATGAGGGAAAAGCGCCACTGACCCATCAGTGCCATATACAAATGCACGGGACGATTGAGGGAATTGCACAAAGCCTCCGCGCGGGCATAGCAAATTCGTGCCTCCGGTGATCCCAATCCACGGGTGGCTGTGAGGTATAGCCCCGACTGGGTAAGGATGTAGAGCTGATCTTCGGCGCTAAGACCCTGTCGTTCTGAGCAATTTTCTACCAGCGAACCCCAACGTCCCTGTTCGAAGAAATGGACCAAGGCCGAGAGCAGCGGCCCTCTTGCTCCGAGCGTGTTAGCAGCGAAGAAGGAATTCCCTCGCTGAATCCGCGGGAGGTAAACTTCATTCAGCGCGTCGTTATAGAAGCCGGCGTGGCAGCCGCAAATCACTGCCAGGAAAAGAGGCTCCATGTCGCGAAAGTTTTCTGGCAGCGGCGGCGCAAGGGCTTGATAATAGCGAAAGAGCCGCCGGTTGCATTCCTTCCATGCCTCGGTTCGTTCACGCCGGAGCTGTTGGCCAAAATATTCACGAACCAGAGGATGCGCATCAAGATGTCCACGATTGTGCGGATCTTCCCCGGAAAGGAGTCTTGCTCTTCTCAGTTTGGCAAGAATAGTTCGCCAATCGGTCTGGCTAACATCCACTAAGGATTCTGTGAGGCCCCGTATTGCCGGGGGCTCGAGCAAGGCTCTAATCGCCTTTTCGTCAGTGGGTCGATCAAACAGCCCTATTATGCGTAGCACCGACAGCTCTGGGCCCTCACCAAACCAGGTTTGGTAAGAGTCCATTACCTTTCGGGCATGGACTCCCTGTCGTACGTCATGAGCGAGGCGTTCAAAAACTTCTTTGCGAAACCGAACATCTCCGTGGTAAGCATCGGCCAGATAGCTGCCAAGGAGGGTCAGGGCGAGACAATGGCCGCCGAACTCGTCGCTCGCGCGCCGCAATTGCTCGTCGTCTCCTTTGACACCCAGCGCGCGCAGTAGCTTGGCCCCGGCATCGTTGGATAGGTGTTCCAGATCACGACGTAGGGCCGAGGTGCGCTCGTGATCTACAATATCAGCGACCGCCAGCCGGGTGGTAATCACGCATAGCCCCTTATTGAAAGCAGCGAGCTCGCGTATAAGGGCCTGCAGAGCAGGCTCACGTACCCGTCCTTCTTGCGGCCCAGGCGGATTTTGGAGTGGCTCCAAGCCGTCCAGAATCAACAAAGTTCGACGGTGCGCAATGAGCTTGGCTAGTCGTTCCCCTTTCTCCCACGCAGTTCCGAGCCGTGGATCGGGATCATCAAACCAGGTAAGAGCAGCATCAAGAAATTCATCTGCTGACGAAATGTCCCCACCGCTGCCCTGGCTGTAGAAGGACCAACCAAAAACGAGCTCTGCCGAACGATAATGTTTAGCCGCCATCCGTCGGAGCCAATGGTTGACGAGTGTCGATTTTCCGACCCCAGCCCAGGCAACGATGGTAACCACGTTTACCTGCTGGTTTGCCCACGCACGATCCAGAAAAGCGATATCTTCCTCGCGACCAAAAACGTCACTTCCCGTAACGGGCAATCTGGATAGGGAAACCTTCTTCGGCGCGAGTCTGGCTGACGGCTTGCGAGCTCCGCCCTGGCAAGCGGTGGAGGGCGTTTTCCACAGGCTCCGACGAGTGATTCTACGCCGTGCGTCGATAGCGCCTGTTATCCTCGGAATAGCCTTCAGTACGTCGGCCGGGTTCTGAAAGCGGCGACCAGGATCCTTCTCGAGAAGCGCGTCAAGTAGAACAACGAGAGGCTGCGGCACACCTTGAAGTTGTTTAAACGGTAACGGTGTGTGCTGATGCTGATACATCACCTCAGCAGGAGAACCCTTGAACACTACACCGCCGGTCAACATCTCCCAGAGCACCACACCCAGCGAGTACAGGTCCGAGCGGATGTCCACACCCATTCCGGCAAACTGTTCCGGGCTAGCGAATTCCGGTGTACCAGCAAAAGTCCCAAGAACTGAGCCGCCGATTTCAGTAGATGCCTCGGCGACGGATTTTGCCAGTCCAAGGTCGATAATTTTCGCGATTATCTGACCATCATCTTTGAAACTTGCCATGATGTTAGTGGACTTGATGTCCCGATGCACCAGGTTCTGTTCGTGGATCGCGGCCAAACCAGCGGCGACCTGGATCATAACCTCCAGAGCAATGTTCGGTTTAAGTCGTCCGCTGCGTTTGATGAGGTTGGCGAGCGTCTCTCCCCCCACATACTCCATCGCATAAAAATAGTACTCACCGCTCTTCCCAAGGTGGAAGACTGAAGCGACATTGGGATGACGTACACTGGCAGCGGCACGTGCTTCCCGCACAAATCGCCGACGGGCCGATTCATCCCCAATGAGTCGGGCATTAATGACCTTCAACGCCACTGCACACTGCAGATTGACGTCAAGAGCCTTGTAAGTGACCCCCATAGCACCACGGCCCAACTCCAGCGACGTTCCGTCGTCCTGGGTGATGATCTGGTAGTGGTCGAATCGAAACGTCGACAACGAAGCCGCCGGATCAAGAGTTGCCTCGATGGTCTGGTGTCCATCGAGAAGGCCTCGAAACGCGCAAATCGGGCAAAGTTCAAGGTTGACGGGGATTTCTCCCCCACAAACCTGGCAAAGACGTTCGCCTTGTAGTTTCACAGATCCAAGTGCTTCGGGGGGACCGGCTTGGCAGAGAACCGATAAGCGTGGCCAGGGGCAAGTGCAAGGCAAACCCCATTTCACCAAATACGATTGCAGTCGACCGATCTTGCCCAAATAGATACCGCTCCGACGGAGCTCCTCTTTTTTTGCGTCGGGATCTATAAAGATCCGGCTGCTCCGGAGCCGTATCTGGTGTCAATACTCCTGCTCCATTATCGGTTTGATATCGATGATAGGCGTGCCGTTGATGGCTGCGAGTGAGTCAACTTTGAGCCAGTGTTCAGTTATGCTGAGAATTTTCGTGCGGTGAAGGCCGATGGGGTTGGGACGGTCGGGGCAGCCAGTGGCAAACACGCCCTGCAAACGGGTATGCGGATGGTTGCGAGGATGCGTTTTTAGAATCGTTCGATCGGCATGATGAAGCCAGGTGAGAACCCAGACGTCTGTTCCGGGTGTCAGCCCCTGAAGGGCTTCAATGTAAGCCGGCTTTATTTCTAAGCTGGCGCTGGGAGCGCCTTCTTTGGCCTGACGCGGGGCGGGTGCCAGAGTGGTCAGATGCGAGTGAACGCGCCCGATCTGGATGAGGTTCATGGCGTTTCCTCCGGAAGCGCCTAACGATCCGTCCGCTACCGGGATCTGTCTACCGCCTTGTGCGTACGATTCCTGAACAACTTGATCGGTATCTCCGGCTGGTGAAAATCTCAGACGGTACCCTGACGGGACGGATCCATGAACGCACCTTTTTTCCCAGGCACTTTGTGCCAGGCCGCCGCGGCTCCGCTATGGCGCGCCCTGCCGTGATTCGTGACACATGATAGAGCCAGGGCGCGACGTAGGTTTTGCGGAGTCGGCCTACGATCAAATTGGCCCTCCGGGACAGAAGACTACCGCCCGCAGGTCATCGGGAAAAGTGCGATAAGACTGCAACGATCAGCGTGAATCCAAAGAGCACGCCGCTCGCAGTCACCAGCATAGTGCCGAGCGAGCGCGTGGTCGGGTGCCCTAGGAATGTTTTGAGCTTATTCATCGAAGCCCTACAAAAAGCACAAGATCGTGTCCGCGTCAAAAGGGTCACCGGATCAGGCGGCGTATGGCAAGGATAAATGGACAGGCTGGAAGTTGTCTGAGATCGGGGGCCGCTGCGAAAAACAAGGCCAACCGACGGTCTTCGGTGTGGACAACGATCCGGCACTTCCAGGTCTGGGATCTTGATTGCACTCTACGGAGCGTCCTGGGGACGCGGCTCGGCTGTTTTTCGGCGTAGTACCCAAACAACCACGACGCGCGTCCAGCCCTGCACCGGTCTTCTGTTAGGCGGAGCCGCTATCCACGATGCCGCATTTTCTCATCGTGCGGATAAAAATTCCGGTGTCCCCCTTGCTCGACGGATGAGGACACTTAGACTGAGAAAAACCGTCCTCCCATCTGTATGAATGCGAACGAACCCAATGTTAACGAGTCCGTCCCAGGAGCTGATCAAACTGCAACCTTGAAACCCGAAGAGGTCATTTCTGCCGAAGTCACGAACACCGTGACGCAATTTACGGTGGAAGACATTCTGAAACGACTGAATGCCTTTTCGCAAAGTCTGAAACCCCATACTGGAACCTCGCGGGATATCACCGAGGAAACAGCGTTGCCAACCGTAGGTATTATTGGGATGGGTCGATGCGGGACAAATATTGCCATCGACCTGGCCAACCTGGTTTACGAACAACGGAAGATTGGAATCAAGGAACTCTCTCGTCGGGGACGCGCGGCGATGATGCGCAAGTCGCCCGCCGCGAATTCAGAATCCGGACAAGCTGGTCAAGCTAAGAAAAGCGCTACTGCACCGTCGCTCTGGGAACGATTGTTTGGGGCGAGAACCGATCGTCACCCAGTATTCCTCGTGGATCCAGTTATTCTGGCAGCCGATCTTGACGGCGATACGACCCAAAGGATCAGGGTTGCCAACCCGATGCTCGCGAAAGGCGCGCTACGATTCGGGATCACGGAGCTGGATTGGCTTAACCGAGGCGGCGCCGGAAATATTCCGGTGGTCGGGCATTACATAGCAACTTTAGCGCTGTTGGCGGAAGCGAATCCGGAAACGCCTTGGGCCCGGCATCGCAGCTATCTAATCGATTCCTCTGGATTGGCGGCCAATGCATCCCGCCTCTTTTTCTATTTGTTCAGCGCAGGCGGCGGATCGGGATCCGGTATGGCGCCCGTGTTTGGTTTGGCACAACAACGCGCACGCATGACCAACGTGAAACGGCAGCGCCCAAAGGACGAATCAACACCAGGATACGTGGAAGCGCTCTGCAGTGTCGGTGTCGGCGTGCTTCCGGATATGCTGGGGACGGCGCATTCCCAACATTACAACGCCGGCAGGGTATTGTGCGAGTACCTGGCGTCAATGAATCGATTCGAGTTGAATTTTGATCCTGCAACCGGCACGCCCCTGCCGATGTTTAGTTGCTTGTTACTGGTGTCTAACACCGTCGTTCATCACGCGCTCGGCGAACGATTCTCAGCTGAGGTCTATGCCGTGAAGGCCGAACAGCTCGCTAACAAATACGTGGCCCGGCAGCTGTTTAACCTGCTAACCGCACAGGCGCTGGTAGAAGATTACCGGATTACCGATCCAAAGGTGATCCCCGCGATGAGCGCGGCCGGCATCAGTCTGGATGATACCACGAAGCTTGATATCAATGACTTAGAAAATTCTTTGAGCGGCAGCGCGGTGATCGGTTACGGTGAGCAATTTGGAGAGGAAGATTTCGGGCAATTGTTCTTACGGGCGGTTTCTCCGGCTTCGTATAATTCCGACAATGAAGTGTTTGAAGGGATTAGCCTGCTTCCCTCTAAGTTCGAGGACTACCAGGCAACCATTGACGAATGTCGCAAGAAAAACTCCCTAGAACAGTTACGAGAGTTACCACTGTTCGGAAAAGCTTTGTCAGTCGTTGCGATCGTCGCAGCGCCGCGTTCGGAAGTATTCGAGCAACGTAACCTTCGCAAGGTACACGAAAATGTAGAATTGCTGTTTCCGAACGCGACGATCAAACGATACGCAATGATCTTGGGTGCTTCAGAAAATTGCTCATTGACGCTGATCATTTCGGGGAGTGCATGTCTGGTACCGGACGCCATGTTTGCGATCCGAAATTACATTTTTGGTTGTATGGTGGCGGACAACCGCCAGGAGGAGCAGTTCAGGCGCGTATTTAACGAGATCTTGTCTAAGCCACAGTTTGATCCGACAGAGCTTGCAACCATGATGCGAGACAAAGAGTCGTTAGACCCAGTTATTGTCGGGATGGGGAGCCCAGGAGCGTGGAACCGGCGAAGACAGGAATTGGAGTTGAGAGCGAAGAATCTTAACCCGCGAAGCGGGCCCAACGGCACGGCGCCGGTTCTGGTGGAAGACGTTCTGCTTTCGAAGCAGGATGTAATCGACGCGCTGGAGTATATCCATCGAGTCAATACTTTCAGCAGACCGACAACGGTTTAGCTTCACTCGAAATCGGTGCTCTTCCTCGTTCGGTCCGGATTCGGAAATCT
The DNA here is from genome assembly GCA_019242435.1 of Verrucomicrobiota bacterium. Lineage (GTDB taxonomy): Bacteria > Verrucomicrobiota > Verrucomicrobiia > Chthoniobacterales > JAFAMB01 > JAFAVN01. The sequence goes on from JAFAVN010000332.1 coordinate 6,252, forward strand.
CAGAATCGCTTTATCAATTGAAGCATGATTAGGCCTCCCTCAACCGGGATCTCCTATGGCAGCACTAGGCAACCAGCCAACCGCTGCAACTAAGGAATTGCAGGAGGATTCACTTTGGCGGAGGGTGCGGATTGGTGGTGTAGGGATACCGGATCTAATCAGAGGAATCCTTCTATGAAAGCGAAACGTCTGTTTTTCTCGCTATCTGCCGCGCTAGCCCTCTTATTTCTGCCCGCATCGAGCTTTGCTTTTCATGGAGGCGGAGGAGGCGGAGGCGGCGGTTGGCATAGTGGCGGTGGTTGGCATGGCGGTGGTTGGCACGGCAGCGGTTGGCACGGTGGCGGTTGGCGCGGTGGCGGTTGGCGCGGCGGCGGTTGGCGCGGCGGCGGATGGCGCGGTGGCGGTTGGCGCGGTGGCGGTTGGTATGGAGGGGCTTGGTGGCCCGGATACGGTTGGGGCTGGTGGGGAGGCGGTTACTATCCTGTTGGTTACTACCCTTATTGGGGCTGGGGCTATCCGTATTGGGGCTGGAGTGGTGGATATTGGGGCTGGCGCGGCGGATGGGGCGGTGGCGGATGGGGCGGTGGCGGTTGGCGCGGAGGCGGCTGGCGCGGAGGCGGCTGGCGCGGAGGCGGCTGGCGCGGAGGCGGCTGGCACGGAGGCGGCTGGGGTGGCGGTCACTGGCGCTAGTGTT
>JAFAVN010000275.1 GCA_019242435.1 Verrucomicrobiota bacterium
CCCTGGAGCACTGCCCGGATGAACTGGGCCTGTTCAGTAAATTTGTAGACAAAGAACTGATCGCGCGACTGACTCTCGTGGCTGAACGCCCGTTCCAGCGGCTTCCCTACGCCGATGCCATCTCCATTCTGAAGGCCTCCGGGCGGAGCTTTGAGTATCCCGTTTCGGATGGCCTGAGCCTACAGTCGGAACACGAAAGGTTCCTGGCAGAAGAGCATTTCCGGGTGCCGGTGATCGTCTTTGATCATCCTCTGCAGGCAAAGCCCTTCTATATGCGCCTGCAAGATGATGGCAGAACGGTAGCGGCAATGGATGTGCTGGTGCCGGGGATCGGCGAAATCATCGGCGGTTCCCAGCGCGAGGAGCGTCTGAGCATGCTGCAGGAAAACATGCGCTCGCGCGGCTTGCGCGAGGAAGATTATTGGTGGTACCTGGATCTACGCCGTTTTGGCACCGTCCCCCATGCTGGTTTCGGTCTTGGGTTTGAACGGCTCCTGATGTTCTTAACAGGGGTATCCAATATCAGGGATGTGATTCCGTTTGCGCGTACGCCAGGGAACGCAGAATTTTAGCCTCTTGTCCCATCAGTGACATGGCTTTTCATTTAAACCGCGCATGGATGCGTTCGTCTGCGGTTAACTTGTCTTATTCGCGGCAATTCGTTTCCCTTCGCGATTGCTGCGTGCCCTGCAAAACTGTAGGCTACCGCGCGCCGGATGGTTTCTTCGCCTCCTTCGCCCAAGAGTCCTTAAGCGTAACCGTCCGGTTGAAAACGAGGCGCTCGGACCTACTGTCTTTGTCCACAACGAAGTAGCCGAGGCGCTCAAACTGATACCTGGTTTCGTCTCGCGCCTCCCGCAAGCTTGGCTCGCATTTAGCTACGACCACTTCAAATGAGGCGGGGTTCAAATGGCGCTCGAAGTCGGTTGCGGTCTCGGGATCGGGTTCTACGAAGAGGCGGTCGTAAAGACGCACTTCGGCATCGATCGAGTCTGCTGCACTAACCCAATGGATCGTCCCTTTGACTTTGCGATTCGCGTTCGCGCCGCCGCTCTTGCTGTCAAGATCCGCTGTGCACCGGAGTTCCAAGATGTTGCCGGTTGCGTCCTTGATGACCTCTTCGCATTTGATGATGTACGCATACTTTAGACGTACCTCGCCGCCGGGCCGTAGTCGGAAATACTTCGGCGGCGGATCTTCCATGAAATCGCTGCTTTCAATGTAAAGCTCCCGCCTGAACGTAACTCTGCGTGTACCAGAGTTCGGGTCTTCCGGGTTGTTGACCGCATTGAGAGGTTCGCTTTGATCTTCCGGATAGTTGGTCAGGATCACCTTGATCGGACGCAAGACCGCTAGACGCCGAAGCGCGGTCTTGTTCAACTCGTCCCGGATGGCGTGCTCGAGTACCGCGACGTCGGTGAGGCCGTCATATTTGGTGATGCCGATGTTGTAGGCGAAGGCTCGCAGAGCACTGGCTGTGACACCGCGGCGCCGCAGTCCAGAGATTGTGGGCATCCGCGGGTCGTCCCATCCGGCAACGAGTCCTTTTTCAACCAGCTGCATGAGCTTCCGCTTGCTCAGCAAGGTATAGGTGAGATTCAGGCGCGCGAACTCGTATTGGTGCGGTAGTTTTCGCGGCAAATCGAGGTTCTCCAGAATCCAATCGTAAAGAGGGCGGTGTACTTCAAATTCCAAGGTGCAAACGGAATGGGTCACCCCTTCGATATAATCGCTCAAGCAGTGTGCGAAATCATACATCGGATAAATACACCATCGGTTGCCGGTGCGGTGATGCGCAGTATGCCTGATCCGGTAGAGCACGGGATCCCGCATCCAGACGTTTGGCGACTGCATATCGATCTTTGCCCGCAGCGTGCAAAAACCGTCGGGAAATTCACCCGCGCGCATCCGCTGGAAGAGGTGCAGATTCTCCTCCGGCGAGCGCCCGCGAAATGGACTTTCTTTTCCGTTTACGCGGTAACTGTCAGTCTCCGTCGGTGAGAGATCGTCCACATATGCCTTGCCCGTGGTGATGAGCTGAACTGCGTATTCAAAGAATTGCTCGAAATAGTCCGAGGCGTAGAATGGCTCTCCTTTGGGTCGGTCGATTGCCGAATTTGGAGCAGCCTTTTCAAGAACGATCGGCCTTAAAAAAAAGTCGCGCTTTCCATCGACCTCTTGAAGACCGCAATTTTTGTCTTTGATTTTCAGTCCAAGAACCCGGTCTGCCCAGCCGGCGACAAGCCAATTTACGTCCTCGACAATCGACTCGACGTACTCGGTTTCCTCTTTGACCGGATTCGTGTCGTCCATGCGGAGGTTACATACCCCCCCAAATTCACGGGCGATTCCAAAATTGAGACAAATCGATTTAGCATGGCCGATATGGAGATAACCGTTTGGTTCCGGGGGGAACCGGGTGTGGCTAAATGGATACTTCCCGGCGCGCAGATCGGCGGCGACAATATCGCGAATAAAATCTGAAGGTGCAGTTTGCTCTCCGGTCTGTGTGCTCATGGAAAGATCGGCAACTTAGTCTGCGCGTGGCGAGTGTTCAAACTTTCGGCGTTTTATTAACGCTGAACAGCTTCAACTGGCTTTCCGGGTCTTCATTCGGGTAGCTGACTTTCCTCCCATTGATTCTGGCGAAAGTGGTGAGGGTGTGAGGTTCCAAGCGATTCGGGCTCATGATATGCCAGGTATGAATTCCGTGAGCTAATAGTGCATCCGCAATCAGCGAACGGTGACAGCGCCAGGGAACCGCTTCCGCGCACATCAACGCGATTCGATGCAGTTTCCCCAAGCGGATCAGCTCCTGGAGGTTGCTCTCGAAGTCCTGCGTCTGCATATAATCCGCGTAGCCTCGAAAGGAGGCGTTCCGCCATCCCAGGTTGATGGAATCGGGCAACGCTCGGCGCAGCCCTCCCAAGCCTGGTAGATGAACGTAGCCTATGCCGACCTTCTCCAGCGATTTAGGCAGTGAAGTCTTGTTAAACTGCGGGTTATGTCTGGAGCGCGGGACGGTGCGCACATCGATTACCCGGGTCACGCTGTGGATGGTAAGTAGTGAAACGAATTCTTCGAGGCTCCGCGTTGAATGACCGATAGTGAGCACGACCGGCGCAGCTTCCAGCCGCGGCGCGCTCCCTTCTAAGGATTCAGCAGGCTTAACCGTCGGTCTGGTAGTTCCCGCTTGGTGAGCCTGTTGGATTCGAGGCATAGTCGAACATCGTTACGTTTATGCGTGCTCGCAAACGCACTAGAGATCCCACTATTTACAGAGTTTCTAGCGCTGATGCGCCTGATGGTTATGAAAAATGTCCGTGCGAGAGTAAGTTGCTTCTATTTCAGGCCTATTAGACGTGAAGATCGCTGTGCTGCCATCAAACCGCATGCCATAGTTTCCATCTTCGACTTTCATTTTAACGCTGCTCCGCCCCGATTGTTAGTACCTCTCGCGCCGCCTTGGTTTACCGGCTGACATTCGAGAGCGCCGCTGACTCGTCCTCAACCGCTAACCTGGAACAGCCCCATTTAGTTTTGATGTATCGCTTTCGGTTTGGTAATTCCTCGTTCAACCTCAAGCCGATTCGACTGGTTTTGTAGACCAATCATGGCCACTATTGACGGATGCTAATCCTATATTGTCTCCAAGCCGGGCTTTCGCCGGAGAGTAATAACTGACTGGTGTCCTGTCCGCGAAATAACCTAGCTTATGCCAACGATCCCTCAATCGATTCAGACTCTGTTCAGCGATCATCAAACCCGATTAGATGCCGTCGAAGCCGCCTCTGGAGTAGTTGGTCTCAGTCTCGATCTTGAACAGATTAGTGCGACCTATCTCGCAAAAGCGGTGCAAACACTGGTTAGACCGAAATACGCCGCAGATTGCAGCGCGGGTAAGAGTTCAGAGGATAAAATCTCAAAACTAGCCGCGTCGGTTTCGCGGCTGGCGAAACAGGTGAGACCACTGGCTCCGAACGATGCCTTCTATCGCGCGTTTAACAGCGGCAGCGTAGCCGCGGCTCAAGAGGTGTTTCTTTCAATTTTCGGGCTAACGATGACGAACTGAAGAATTCAAGACCCAGCGGCGAAGCCGTGACTCATCGTAGCCTAGTCCGCTAAAACAAGCCTTCCTTTGGACTCTCTTGCTACCCGCGCCTACTAGGCCTTCAGCATCCAGTTAAAGCTGATGATTTGCGTGCATGGGATAAAAAAATAATCAGGCGCATAACTCATATTCCGAGAGAGCACGCCAAACAGCTTCCGTTGCCAAACGGGCATCTCGGTACCCACATATTCAACAACCATCTCGCGAGGTAAGACGAAAAATGCGTCGTTAGTCTCAATCGCACAGCCCATTCTTTTGGAAGCTTCGATAAGAATTTCTGGTGCGTTGGAGACTTGCATATAGCCGTGATACGCAATGATGTGCCAGAGTGAACGACCAAGCGGGGTAACCTTAAGCCGTTCCTCCATGTTGATGCGGCTCTCGGCGGTGCCGACGAGGCTTAACAGAACTAATTTCTCACGGAGACATCCGGATCGGCGCATCCACTCGAAGCAGCGCGCGATCGCATAACGCGGCTCCGGGTTTGAAGTGACTATGACGCATGTTCCCGGTACGCGCGCAATGCGACCGGAGGAAAGCTCCGCCTCGAGTGTTTGCGTAGAACATGGACTCGACAGCATCTGTGCTCGGATAAGGGCCCTTCCCTTGTGCCACGTCAGCATAAGCGCCATCAGAATGCTGGCGATGGCTATAGGGAACCAGCCCCCGTTTGGAAACTTAAGTAGGGACGAAAGAAAGAACGGAAGCTCCAAACACAGTAGAATGGCGGTAAGCCCAGCGCCGATCCAGGGTGGCTGGCGCCAGACCCATACGACCACAAGCCCAAAAGAGATCGACGTTATCACCATGGTCGCCGTCACTGCCAACCCGTAAGCCGCCGCGAGATTCCCACTGGAACGAAAGGAAATAACCAGCAGAAGGCAGGCAGCTGCGAGATACCAATTAATGACTGGCAAATAGACCTGCCCGCGCTGTGCGCTGCTGGTGTGACAGACGAGGAAACGGGGAAGTAAGCCCAAATCGCGAGCCTGTGCGGTAAGTGAGAAGACGCCGGAAATAAGTGCCTGGGAAGCGATGATGGTTGCCAGGGTAGCCAAAAGCACCAGAAGCAAGGTCGGGATTCCTGGGGGAACCATCTGAAAAAAGATTCCTTCACGCGATGCCCCAGGATGGCGGATGGCGATAGCCGCTAGCCCTAGATAATTCAAGATCAGGGCGGGCAGGACGATACAGTGCCAGGCCCGGGAGATGGCAGGTCGTCCAAAGTGCCCCATATCTGCATACAATGCCTCAACCCCGGTAACGGCCAATACCACCCCTCCCAGCAGAAAGGCTGTTTGCAGTCCTCCATGCGCAACCATACCAAGGGCATGCATAGGGTTCAGAGCCGCCAGCACCTCCGGCGCCTGTAGAATCTGCACCAGGCCGCCGAGGCCGAGGGTTACAAACCAGAAGAGCATGATTCCTCCGAATAATGCTCCTAAGGGCCCGGTACCAAAACGCTGCACCGCAAATAGCGCGAGAAGAATTGCCAACGTAATGGGAAGCACAAACGCGATAAGCTGCGGAGCGAAGTCTTTCAAACCTTCGACGGCGCTTAGAACAGAGATCGCGGGAGTGATACAACCATCCCCATAAACGAGTGCGGCCCCAAACATGATTAAAAGCATAAAAAATGGCAGTCGAAGCCGGCGGGAAGGAGGGTCTTTGCCTCCGAGGAGGGCCAACAGCGCGAAAATGCCGCCTTCGCCCTCGTAGTCCGCACGCATGACGAGAAGCACATATTTACAAGTAACGATTGCCAGAAGGCTCCAGATAATGAGAGAAGCAACACCGAGAGGGGCATCGCGGCTCGTCTCTGGGGATGCATTCAGCGCCGCTTGAAACGCGTAAAGTGGGCTAGTGCCGATGTCCCCGAAGACGACGCCGAGGGCGGAAATCACCAGACTGGAGCGAAGTACAGAGGATTTCATCGTCCCTTTAATGCTCGTAGCACAAGCGCTGAGGCTTTCAGGTTAGTTGGGGAGAGGAAAAAATTCGAGTAAAATGCGCCATTTCCGACCCGAGAATCCTGTAACCTATTCGTTTAAAAAACCGGGGAGGGGGGAGGCCTCCTGCTTCGATTGATGCCCTCTGGTTAGTTTTTTCGCCAGGCGGAATAAGGTCGCCTGAATACTATTCATCTGTCGTATAATTCTGCTATGCCCCCATTTCCCTGGCGCGCTTTCGGGCACCCCTCAAACATTCAAAATAGACCCCTAAGAAAGACTCAGTAAAGTATGTCAGCCAGCCAAGAGAAGATTGTCTCAGACCGCCGGCGGATGCCGCTTTTTCACGGAATCTTTCCTCTTGATCAATCTCGGATTTGGGCGGATTTGGCGGCCGGCATGACGCTCGCCGCCGTCGGCATTCCCGAGGTGATGGGTTATACAAAGATCATTGAGACGCCAGTAATAACCGGGCTCTACACCATGTTCTTACCTATCGTAGCCTTCGCTATAATCGGATCGTCTCGGCACTTGGTGGTTGCGGCTGATTCGGCGACGGCTGTGATTGTGGCCACGGCTTTGACTTCACTGGCCGCTCCCTATAGTCCCAGGTACGTTGCCCTGACTGCACTGGTGGCGCTTACAGCCGGAGCGATGCTTCTGTTGGCGCGGTTGCTGCGACTGGGTTTCTTGGCGGATTTTCTGTCGCGCACGGTCTTGGTTGGTTTTTTGACGGGCGTCGGTATTCAAGTCGCGCTCGGGGAGTTAAACGGGATACTCGGTCTGGAAAAAGGAGGACACGGGTTATTAGGGAATCTCTTTTTCACGTTTCAGCACCTGGCTGAGACCCATTGGCTCAGCGCAGTCATCTCCTTATGCGTGATGGCGGTGATCGTCGGCGGCAACCGTATCGCCGATCATTTTCCTGGGGCGCTGCTCGCGGTAGTGGCAGCGATCGCGGCGAGCTTCGCTTTTCATCTGGAAAAGAGTGGAGTCAAAATTGTCGGGGAGGTGCCGGGTGGATTACCTCACCTGGGTTTACCGGTTGTTTCGTGGAACGACCTGCCTCTGGTGCTTTCGGTATCCGTCTCATGTTTCATCGTCATCCTTGCTCAAAGCGCGGCAACTTCCCGTGCGTATGCGCTGCGCTACCGCGACCGGTTCGACGAAAATCGGGACTTGGTGGGCTTGGCCCTGGCAAATGCCGCAGCAGGCTGCAGCGGCACATTCGTGGTAAATGGTAGCCCGACCAAGACCGCGATCGTAGACACCGCCGGAGGTCGTAGCCAGTTGTCGCATCTCGCTACCGCAGCCGTAGTATTACTCGTACTGTTATTCTTGACCGGGCCCCTGACCTACATCCCCAACCCCGCGTTGTCTGCCATCGTGTTTTTGATCGGTGTCAAACTGATCGACTATCGCGGACTCTCAGAAATCTTTAAGAAAAGCCAAGAAGAATTCCGCTTAGCAATCGTCACTACCGCGACCGTGGTTTTCATAGGAGTGGAAGAGGGGATTCTGCTGGCCGTGGTGCTATCGCTGCTGCAGCATGTGCATCACGGTTACCGCCCGCATACAGCAGTTCTAGTGCGGCATCCGGATGATCACTGGTGGATGGACAAGCCGGTGCCGGGCAAGTTAGCGGAGCCGGGCGTGATGATCTATTGGTTCGGCGCCGACCTCTACTATGCGAATGCGAATTATTTTGCCGAGCGAGCGCGGGCTTTGCTAGTCGATTTGGAGTCACCCGTGCATTGGTTTGTGCTGGACGCCGGAGCCATTACGGCGATCGACTACTCGGCCGGCAGCACCCTTAAAGAACTGCACCAGGACCTGGCAGCGAAGGATATCTGTCTCGTGCTAGCCCATGTCAATGCTGAGCTACGGACACAGCTGGACCGCCATGGGCTAACCGAAATAATCGGCGTTAACCGTCTGTTCGACACGCTTCGGGAATGTCTCGCGTCGTATCACGGCGATCCCAAAATTAACCCGAAAATCTAAGCCTGTACGAAATCTCGCGTGATCCATGTCGATGCCCGAATTTGTCATCTTTCATTTGTCATCTGTCGTCGCGTAGCGCTATGGGCGAGACACCCATCATCAGCATCATTGTGCCGGTCTGGGGCGACGATAATTTGGCAGTTGATCTGGTGAACCGTTTGCAAACCGATGCTAACGGGTCCAACAATACGACTGAGCGGTCTGGACGGAGCCGTCCTGAGCATATCGAATGGATCGTGGTGGCAGTCACTCCCACAGCGCCGCTCTACGAAATGGATCGATGTGGTGCGATCCGCTTGATAGCCTGCCAGGAACCATCACGCGGACGGCAGATGAACCTGGGAGCCCAGACGGCGCATGGGAAGTTGCTCTGTTTTCATCATGCAGACTCCAAGCTTGAGCCGGAGCATCTGCTGGCGTTGAAACGAGTTGCTGCAGATGATTCGATCATTGGCGGCGCGTTTCACCGCCGGTTTTATCCACCGCGAATGATGTGGCGAGAACCGATCGTCAGATGGTTGAACCGAACCGGTGGCCCGCTCTTTGGAGATCAGTCCATCTTTGTCCGGAAATCGGTTTTCAGCGATTTAGGCGGGTTTGCCGAAATTCCTCTAATGGAAGACGTGGAATTCTCCCGGCGGCTGCGCCGCCAGGGGCGAATTGCCTTGCTTGACCCGCCGCTCTGGTCACCTCCGGCCAGAAAAGGGACGTGGAAAATATTTTTCCGGAATACCGGGTTAGTCGCGCTCTTCTCTCTGGGAGTAACACCGCATCGGCTGCACCGTTGGTATTATCGCGGCCGACAATAAGTACGGTTCGCAACGGATCGCCAAGCTCACGTTTCTATAGACCATTTGATCGTGGCCGGAGACGTCTGCTACTTTATTTGATCGAC
>JAFAVN010000311.1 GCA_019242435.1 Verrucomicrobiota bacterium
GACATCACCAAACACTCCAAATCGAACCACCCCCCGTCCTCAGAGTTCCCGACCTACCTCGCCACGGTTCCGAATCGCTTCGGGCCGGATTCGACGACTAGCCAATGACTGATCGCCGACTTCCGTAGTCCGTTCTCGATGAAATCAATCCCGGTCTGATCGAGTTGTACGACGACGGCACGAGCTTGGTATCGACCCGGGAGGACCGATGAGAGCAGGAGACCGGAAGGCCGAGGATAAGCGAGAGTGCCTCGCATAAAACCACCGCAGTCTGTGATGGCTACTTTCCAGGCTAGGCGCAAGCATTCAAAGCCGGGGCTAGGCTCAGTTTTGGTCGGGTTCTAGGCATGATGACATGTAAAATCTAATCCAAAAAGATGGTTAGATGCACGTAAGCAAACCGGAACTACCTCATACCATTATTTTTACAACGAACTCACAACAAATGACTTGCGACTAAAAAAACGATCAAAAGCAAGCGACTTTGTAGGCCTCTCTCTATTGCGGCCGGAGGCAGGCGGCTCCCGCGAAATTGGCCCGGAACTTGCAACCCGACTCCGCAAGGCCGACGCCGTGGCCACACGCTAGCCCTTCTCAATCATCGCGTAGGCGTTGTGATTGTGGATCGATTCGTAGTTCTCGGCCTCAACTCGATACCACGTGATACGAGAATCGGCGCTTGCTTTGACCGCAACGTTGCGGACCAGGTCTTCCACAAAGACGGGGTGTTCGTACGCCCGTTCGGTAACCGCCTTCTCGTCGGGGCGTTTCAGCAGGCTAAATAACTCAGCGCTGGCTGAGCTTTCGACCAGCTGAATCAATTCCTCAATCCAAATGAGCCGGTTGAACCTGATGCTCAGAGTTACCTGGCCCCGCTGATTATGGGCGCCGTACTTACTGATCGCTTTGGAACAAGGGCAAAGTGTCGTTACCGGGACGACAACGGTTAAAACAAAATCTGATTCCTTCCGCGAAGCCGTAGCCGTAAATCGCACGTTATAATCCATCAAACCTACCGCTCCGGTCACTGGTGCACTCTTTTCTATAAAGAACGGAAATTCGAATTCGACATGTGCCTGTTGAGCATCAAGCCGTTGCTGAAGGTGCCGCAAGATCTCTTTGATATTGTCGACGTGAACCACAGAACCGTGCTCGTTCAATACCTCAACAAATCGGCTCATGTGAGTTCCCTTAAAATGATGCGGAAGATCCGCAGTAAGAGCTACCTTGGCAATTGTGTGCTGCGATGAATGTGCTTTGTCCCGGATCACAATAGGAAACCGGAGGTTGGTGACCCCGACTCGATCGATCCTGACCTCTCGATGGTCCGGCAGATTTTGCGTATCCACCAGGGTTGTAGCCGAATGAGGTTCCATGGTATTGGTTTCTTTCCCGGAGCTCGGAGTTTTTGCGGCGGCTCCCGATTAGAAGCATACTCTCTCCCGGTGAAAGAATATCATCAACTGCTTCGTTTGGTGTTAGAGAATGGTCACCGTAAGGAGGATCGGACGGGTGTGGGAACTCTCTCTTATTTTGGAGCGCAGGCCCGATTCGATTTGGCGCAGGGCTTTCCGCTAGTGACCACCAAGCGCGTCCATTTTAAATCCGTGGTTTACGAACTGCTTTGGTTCATCCGTGGGGACACTAACATCCGCTTTCTGAATGACCGCGGCGTCACAATTTGGGATGAATGGGCAGATGAACAAGGTGATCTGGGACCCATTTACGGCGCGCAATGGAGGAGGTGGCGCAATGCTGACGGTAAAAACATCGATCAGCTCGGCGATGTCGTTCGGATGATCCGGGAGCAACCGGATAGCCGCCGATTGATTGTGTCAGCGTGGAACCCCGGCGAGCTAAAAAAAATGGCCCTTCCGCCTTGCCACGCGCTCTTTCAATTTTACGTTTTGAATGGTTCCCTCAGTTGCCAACTCTATCAACGGAGTGCCGATCTCTTTCTCGGCGTTCCGTTTAACATCGCCTCTTATGCGTTGCTTACGTCAATGATTGCGGCGGTCGCCGGCCTTCGCCCAGGTGAGTTTATCCACACCTTTGGCGACATACATATCTACCTTAACCATCTCGACCAAGTGAAAGAACAGCTCTCCCGGCCGGTCCGGCCGCTTCCTTCAGTTAAGTTTCTTCGCGTACCGGCCACTCTAGAGGAGTTCGACTACGGAGATATCGAACTGGTCGGCTACAACCCGCATCCCGGCATCAAGGCGCCTATCGCGGTGTGAAGATCAGAATCTACGAGCTAGGATCTAGGAGCCAGGAAGGGACAGGGGTCTGAGAAGCGCTCGGCGACGACCTGAGAAAAGGGCGGATTTTCAAACATTCTAAATTCGCCATTCGAGATTCGAAATTCTGCTTTCAATGATCGCCATCGCCGCAATGACACCATCGCGGGTTATCGGCCGGGGCAAGGAAATTCCGTGGCGGATCCCAGGCGAACAGAAATGGTTCAAGGAAGTCACTTGGGGGCACCCAATCTTGATGGGGAGCAAGACTTTCGAGTCGATCGGTCGACCGCTTCCGGGCAGACGGAACCTGGTGGTCAGCCGAACTCGATCCTGGCCGGGCGTCGAAATGATCCGTGATCTGGCGCAGTTCGATCCTGGCCAATATCCAGCCGAGATTTTTGTGATCGGAGGCGCCCAGATCTACCGTGAACTCCTGGATAAGTGCCGAGAATTATTGATTACGCGATTAAAAGCAGATTACGAAGGAGACGTTTATTTCCCGGAGTTCGAATCGAGCTTCGAGCTGGTTGAGTTGATTCGCGAATTGCCTGAGTATGTCATTCAGCGGTTTCAGCGATCCAGGCTTTAAGGTGCTGGCAAGCAAAATTCTGTATTATCGGCCGACGATGCTCCGTCAGTTCCAGTTCTTTGTCTGATGCCGGCCTTCGTCGTTCCAGACGTCCTTCGCCTCAGTCCAAGGCTGAACCTTCGCTTTAGAATCTAGATCTTGAAAGATGTGATCGTAACGGCGCGCTTCCTGGGTGCGGTTGTCGCAAGAGGCCAATAAGAAGGTGAGCGGGGCAGCCAGAACAAAAATCAATCGAACTAAGCGGGGGACCTGCATAAGAAACGCGCATCATATACTCCAAGTGTTCCGGCGTGACAATGCCAGGAACCCGGTTATTTCATTCTCGCTTGGTAATAGTCCGGCACCACCGTGCCAGCCTTCGAAAACCACTGCTTCACGTCGACACCCGAATATAACAAAATGTTGCCCCGAGGATCGAACTCCCCAGTGCGCACAATGAATTTTGCATTATGAACCAAGGTACCGAGGATATCCGCCTGTGGAACCGTCGTAATTTCGGTTCCCGCGAAAATCCGATCCACCTTTTCTCTCAGGCGAGGGTTGTTGTGGGCCATTTCCGCCGCGTAAGCCACCTTTTCCGCAACAAACTCGTTGTTAATAGCCGTAAGCACAGTCGCGATGTCGGGGAGGTCAGGAACAACGGCCAAGTCAATCCGCGTAACTCGGATCGGGATTGGGAACCCTGCATCACAGACGATCAGATAGTCACCATGTCCCATCGCGGCAATCGCTTGGTTAAGGCACAGATTCAGGATACCGTTTCGTTTCATT
>JAFAVN010000421.1 GCA_019242435.1 Verrucomicrobiota bacterium
TTAACTGGCCTGATGATCGGCGGTTGTTATAAGCTCAAAGCGGTACAGGTAGATATCACCGGAGTTCACACGAATAAGATGTGCACCGATGCTTATCGGGGCGCCGGAAGACCTGAAGCGACCTTCATTATTGAGCGTATCATGGATTTAATAGCCGATGAGTTCGGCCTGGACCCAGTGCAGGTACGCTTGAAAAATATGCCGGGACCCACTGAGTTCCCATTCAAGACAGTGACCGGCCTCGAGTACGATAGTGGAAACTATCAGGCAGCACTCGAGAAAGCACAGGCACTGGCCGAATTGCCGCGGCTTCTTAAGCAACGGGACGCAGCGCGCGCCGAAGGCCGCCTTTTTGGAGTCGGCCTCTCCACATACGTCGAAATATGCGCCCTCGGTCCTTCCAAAATAATGGCAGCGGGCGGATGGGAATGGGGATGTGTCCGCATAGAGATCTCCGGTAAAGTTACTGTCATTACCGGGGCCACCCCGCATGGGCAAGGTCAGGAGACCAGTTTCGCCCAGATCGCCGCCGACCGGCTAGGTGTACCGATGGAAGACGTTGTTGTTCTCCGCGGGGACACAGCCAGCGCGCATTTCGGCAGAGATACCTATGGCAGCCGGGCAACTGCGCTCGGCGGGACCGCGATTGCGATGTCGATCGATAAGATCATTGAAAAAACAAAAACGCTGGCGGCCGCACTGCTCGATGCTTCGGCGAAAGAGATCCAATTCAAAGACGGGAAGTTCTTTGTACCGGGACAGGAAGAAAACGCGTTGGATTGGGGAAAACTTGCCAGTGAGGCGTACGTCGCGAAAAATCTGCCGCCGGGGTTTGAGCCGGGCCTTGAGGCGTCGAGCTTTTTTGAGCCGCCTAATTGTACGTTTCCGTTTGGCACACACATCGTCGCTGTCGAACTGGACCAGGATACCGGCCAGGTCAAAATCCTCAAGTATGTCGCAGTCGACGATTGTGGTAAGCAGGTAAACCCGCTTTTGGTTGAAGGTCAGGTGCAGGGTGGGATTACCCAATCGCTCGGAGCAGCCCTTATGGAGAGGACGGTATATGACGAGAACGGCCAACTGTTGACCGGCGAGTTCATGGATTACGCTATCCCGCGCGCAACGGATATTCCGGAATATACAATCGCCAGCACCGAGACACCTTCGCCTTCCAATCTACTGGGCGTGAAAGGCGTGGGAGAGGCGGGAACGATCGGCGCGACCCCAGCAATCGCGAACGCGGTAATCGATGCGCTCTCGCCGCTGGGGATTCGGCACTTGGATTTACCGTTCACGCCTGAGCGCGTCTGGCGAGCGATTGAGGAGAAAGGAGGGAATATATGATCCCGGTTTCATTCGATTACCTGCGGCCTCATACCCTCGAGGAGGCGGTCGATCTTCTGGCTCGGCATGGCGACGACGCTAAAGTATTGGCAGGAGGTCATAGCCTGATCCCGGCAATGAAATTGCGCTTATCGCAGCCGAAGGTCCTGGTTGATATTGGGCGTCTCGTCGAGCTTCGTTCGATTGACCGGCATGACGGTAAAATCGCCATCGGAGCGTTGACTACCCATTATGAGATCGAATCATCTGAGCTCCTCCGCCGTGATTGCCCGCTCTTGCCAGAAGCAGCAGGAAAGATTGGTGACGTTCAGGTGAGAAACAAGGGAACTATTGGTGGCAGTTGTGTGTATGCCGATCCGGCAGGTGATTGGCCTGCATCAATGCTTGCCCTCGAAGCCGAGTTCGAAATCGCCGGATCCCGGGGCACTCGCACCGTTGCCGCAAAGGATTTCTTCGTCGACATGCTCACCTCAGCAATTGAGCCCGGAGAGATCCTGAAATCGATCCAGGTTCCGGTCACAGCGAGTACGACTGCCTACACAAAGTTCGCTCAGAAGGCGAGTGGCTTCGCCATTGCCGGAGTTGCTGCAGTGATAGACAGGAACCGGCAGCGGGTAAGTGTAGCCGTGACTGGCGTTGCCGCCAAGGCGTATCGGGCCACAGGTACCGAATCCTCACTGCAAGGACAAGCGGAGTTTTCGCAGGAGGCCATTGTGGCCGCTGCCGAGAAAGCAGCAGAGGGGATAGAAGCGCTCTCTGACATTCATGCATCGGCCGAGTTCCGGGCTCATCTCGCACGGGTTCAGACCAAACGAGCGTTGGAGTTGGCTTCTAGCCGCGGATGAAGCTCCTGGCAACACGAGTATTCCAGGCGCCGCCGGAGAAGGTTTTTGCTGCGCTCGTCGATCCAGCCGTGCTTCAGAAATGCGTTGAGGGTTGCGAAGAGATGCAGAAGACCGGTGAAGATCATTACCAGGCGAAACTGAAAATCGGCGTCGCTGGAATTAAGGGGAACTACACCGGCACAGTTTTCATCGAAGATAAAAACCCGCCTCACTCGTTCACCCTGCGGGTTGCCGGAAATGGCACTCCCGGTTGGGTAAAGGGAAGCGCAAAGATTTTGATTTCGCCAACAGCGGAAGGGAGCGACCTCCAATGCGACTCTGACGGCCAGGTCGGTGGACTGATTGCGTCAGTCGGCTCACGGCTCGTCGAAGCGGCCGGCAAAAAAATGCTCGACCGGTTTTTCAATAAATTTGCTGGCGAACTCGCCCGAATGGGCTCGTCTGAAGCTCGCCCGCAATAATAGACGCAAATAGCAGATCGCAGAGCGGAGCGCCGGTTATGCAACGGGTGGAGGGGGAGCCGCTTTGGACCGTACAAACACGGTCTTGCGTGTCTTCGACGCAACACTTCGGCGGATGGTTATGCTTGCGCGCGATCGCCCTAATGAGGATCGTTAACCCCGAACCCACAATCAATCAGCTCTCACCTAAATCCCGACAGGCTGCTATTCCGTTCGTGTGGCGGCGAAAGCCCTCTCGGCACCGCAGCAGGTGATAGGCGCTGACAGAACGTTCCAAACGACAGACTGACATACAGTCCAGACCTCCAGTCGAACAACCAGACCTACCGCCTCCTAGCAAGCGCCTGCAAATACTCGTTGCTGATCAGGGTATGGTTCTCGCCGTCGGTCGCGAGATTGTTGTCTATCCAGAGCTGCTCCAAGTCATGCAAGAGTGCGCCCTGTTTCGGGGCAT
>JAFAVN010000538.1 GCA_019242435.1 Verrucomicrobiota bacterium
ATGACCAGCGTCACCAGCAGCGCCGGCATGTAACTGGTACGATATCGGTCCACGTCCAGGGTATGCGCAATAGCCGTGGTCAGCACATTTCCGTATAGGATTGCGGCAACCGTCGCAGCCGACCACACGGGCAACCGCAGATCGCAAAACCTTCTGTAGAATAAGATAGGAAACATGGCGGCGAAAAACAAGATTTGGATCCAACCGGCAGATTTGGCGAACAGTATTGCCAGATAGCGCTGGATAGCGACATGTTTGATTCGCCAATCTTGTTCAAGTACTTTTTCCAGTTCGCGGCGATAAGAAATACACGCCGGTTGATTTGCATATTCAGCGGATTCAGCTTCTGCCAGAAACGCCTGAGCCGGACTGTTAGGCTGACCGGCGATACCCAACAGGCGTTCTCTACCCAGAGCATAGGCAGAGAGATCTTTGCTCGGAGCGGTCAGAAATAAACCGATTTGCTTGAGAATCTTGGCAGCCATGAGTCCCGGCGATTCCCGCCAAGTCCTCCAATAAGCTGTGTAACAGAGGTTGATCACGGCCGTGTCTGACAATTTGTTCTCCGCCCTAAAAGCCCAAAGCAAGTCCTTGGTATACATAATATAATTGGGGTCAAAACCGAGCGTGCGATTCTTAGTGGGAACCGTTCGTGATTCGTTCCACGCCTGCTTCAATTCATAATAGAAGCGGGCTTCGATCTCCTGTGATTGGGGCCCGTTCGCGCCTATTAAGTGATGGCGCTCGGCGTTCTGTACAATTTGGGCTGCGTGTATACCAACGAGGTTAAAGGGCAAGAGTGTGCGCGCACCCAGATCATGTTTAAATCCCAGGAGTTGCGGCAATATCATCATTGCTCCGGCCAAGAAAATGGCCGCCGAGGCCGGAACAAACCGCAGGGCACGTTGGGTTCTACCGACGGTCCCTGCCAAAAGGAGGGTTGAGACCGGTACGAGCGACAGCGTCCAACTCGGTTTCAATTGCATGACCAAATAGCACAAGCAGAGCGACGCCCCGCCAGAGACTACCGCCGGCCAGGTTTGACAGGAGAGCCATCGAGCTCTGAAATACACGAGCACAGCGATCAGGGTGAGTAAGAGAAAGAACGCAAGAACTCCCTCGGGGCCGACCGTCAGTTCGAATTGAATTTGAGTCGTGCTCAAGACATAAGCAAACGCTGCCATGGCAGCGAGTATGACAGCGACGCCATGACAGAGATCGGAACGTTTCGGAAAAATCGACAACCAGACCCGAACCGTTAGCCATAATAGCGGTGCGCCCAGTAAACCAAGAAAGTGCTGCAGGCTGACGATCGACCTGAAATTGCCGCTGAGCCTTACGACCGAGGCTAAAAGGGCGGAATAGAGCCAGTTACGCCCGTAGGTTTCCTGGAAACCGGCGCCGCTCAGCCACGACAACGCCGGCTTCAAATAGCCCCACGAATCCGGGTTCAGAAGCGGAACCGCCGGCAAACCGCTCCGTTGTTTGATCCCCCATAGGATGCCGATAAGAACCAACGCCAGAGACAGGTAATCGATTCTTTTCAACTGAATGTTAACGTAACCAATCTTGGTAATCAGACGGCAGTTCTTGAGCAGGAGGGATCAACGAGCGAGTCGCGCCACTGCAGTTTGATAATCCCTTTTCCAACGACGGTATCGTCTCTCCTTGATAAAGAAGACACAAACCACCCAGAGAACAAAAAGAAGGTAACAAGCATGGAACAGGCAGAATAGCCTTGGCGAGCCGAGGATCAGAAAGGGGGTGTGGGCCATGGCTCCTGCCCCTAACAGTACGCCGTAGGCAAGGACATTCATCCCGCCCGGCCGCCGCTGCCAGAGCCATCGGGCACGCTGACGCTCTTCTTCGGTTGCCGAAACTTTGTTACCCGGCTGCTGTCGAAGAATCGCCTCCGGGTCGAGCTCCGGGAAGCCGTGGAAGATCCAGGAATGTGAATCCGGACGTTTCGCCATATTGATTTATTATCCGACTTTCATTGATAGGTACAGCGATTCGTGTTGATTCCAAGTTTGCCGGTTCGGGTTCGGCGTCAATAGGTGTTTCCCGCCGGCGAGGGCGTAGCCGCGGTTGTCTGCCGAAAATCATGGAGGGAAGCCGCCTGCTATTGCTGCCAGAACTCGACACCTGCAAAGCGGCTCCCCTCCCGTGATCACCAGCTGGAAATGCAATCGCTTCGCAACCTTTCAACGTTGAATTCGCTGGTTTTCAAGCGGACGGCTGCTACTTCTCGAAAGCTCCAACTCTATCCGAGTACCCACGCTTTTACCTCTCCTCGCGTGAACTCCGGAGCTTCATGTTCGATTTCCGGCGGAGGCACAGCCGAGAACGAGTGAGCTACTCTAAAGCTGCCGAAATCAGGTCGATGAGTAAAGACATAGCTCGCCACTGGATCAGCTAATTCTCTGGCAACGAACTCCTCGTTTTTCTTGATCGCCTGAATCCTCGGTCTGTATTCCTCAATCGCTTTTCGGGGCACCAAGACAACGACCGATTTGGTATGGCACGAACGGTCGAATGTCGCGGTTACAAGAACGTAGATATCGCCGACGCCCATCAGGGTGACAGTACCAAATTGTAAGAGAAATCCAAACAGTCCGTCTACAGCTCCGGGGAACTGTTCGCAGTTCAGATCTTTAACCAGGCTCCTTGCTAAGACCACAGGCGGCGCGATGCGCGAATAGCGGGTAAGGAACGCTGAATCTCACTTTCGGCATTCACACCCACAATACTCAGCCGCGAATTAATCCGATTCGCTATGCCGGTGAGGCGAATCCATTTCCAGTTAGTTTTCACTATCAATTCTATGGTTCAACCGGGTAAGCGCAAATAAGTCCCGCAGTTAACGCTTTCTATTACAAATTTGTAATCTGCCATGCTCAAAGCAATTTTTTCTAACTTCGGTTATCGAAATACGTCTACAGGTTGGATGAGACCGGTCGAATAGAACTGATCGGAAAAACGTCACTAACCATAGGATTACAAAAGAAGGTTCTTTATGAAGATATTGTTGCCTAGAGAGCGGTTTCGCTCGGATGGCACTATTCGGAATTGGACGGCTCTGGCGGTCGCGCTCGGTATCAGCTGGCTTCCGGTTACTTCCATTTTAGCTGACAATAATGCGAATAACCATGGACACGGAGGCGGCGGACACGGAGGTGCGGGGCATGCTCCGGCCGGTGGGCACGCTCCTGCCGCGCGACACGCTCCTGCCGGCGGACACGCTCCGGTTGTGGGTCGGCCAAGCGGCGGGGCACACGCGATGAGAGCCGGGCAGCCGGGCGGGAGCGGACCTAACAACGGGCATCCAGCGACGGTCGGGCACGCCGGCGGTGAGCGACATGTGGCTGGCGGTGGACACCCTTATAACGCTGGCAGTGCAACCAAGGCGCCTGCCCATGCTGGAGGCGGGCATATTAGCGCTGCCGGTCATGGCGGCCAACGGTCGCAACCAGTGGTACCCCAAGCTGCCGGTATTTCTTCGCATACAGGAAGAAACGGTTCGAGACACAACCAAGCTGTCGCTGCGGCTGAACATCGGAGCAAAACCCCGGAAGGGCGAGCTATCGCCGGGGAAACCAACCGCGCTACTGTGAGTCAGCATGGTTCCAGGGCGAGTTCTGTGGCGGTGTCGCGCAATATTATCCACGGCAACCACGGGGCGGGACTACAAAACCGAGTGGCTTTCGTGAATCGCACTAGAACGTTTGATCGGTCGATAACCCGAACCAGCGCACAAGCTTTAATGAACCGGCGCCTAAGCCAGATATCCACCCGCCAGTGGGCCGCGCGTGGTCAGGTGTATTCAACTCGTCATGACCCCAGGAGCGGCTACTGGTTTCAGCATGGAGGATACTGGTGGCGCTGTAATTATTGGGGCGCTCGCTCGTATTGCGATCATCTAATCGTGCTCGGGTTCGGCCCGGGACTTTGCTGGCAATGGTATGACGATATCTGCTCGGGCAACGTGGTGGTGGGTATGCCGATAGACCTGGTGGATTATTACTATCAGGACCCGGTGTATACCACCGACACAACTTACGATGGCGAAGAGGCCACCGTTTATTATTACGCAACCGGCGACGGACAGTACAAACAAGTCACGGTTGTTGATGGGGACGTGGTTGATGTCGAAATCGTAGACCAGATTGCCTAAGTCGAACATGACAAGCTGATCCCGGACGTGTGAGCGTCCGGGATTCGCCGGTGTAAGTAAATCTACGTATTGCGCGTATCCAGTGAAAGCCGGAGACTGGATCGATGAGCAAACGTCCGTCCGGCGTTATAGCCGTATTCGGCGCCGGCTTTGTATGGCTGTCAGTAGGTTTGCCGACCTTGCCGGCGGAGGCGC
Source organism: Verrucomicrobiota bacterium (assembly GCA_019242435.1). Taxonomy (GTDB): domain Bacteria; phylum Verrucomicrobiota; class Verrucomicrobiia; order Chthoniobacterales; family JAFAMB01; genus JAFAVN01. The sequence goes on from JAFAVN010000538.1 coordinate 4,370, forward strand.
CGGACAGCGGTGACAATGTTTCGGCCTACAACCTGAACGCCGATGGATCGCTGACTCCTATTGCCGGTTCTCCATTCGCCGCGGGCAGCAAACCTGATTCCATCGCAGTGGACGGCAAGGCAAAGTTCTTGTACGTGGCCAACGGCGGCGGCAGCGACAACGTCTCGGCATACCGCATCGCAGCCAACGGAACGCTCGGGCCCGTCTCGGGTTCACCGTTTCCGGCGGGAAATCTACCTTCGTGTGTCGCCGTTGAACCCAAGGCGAGATTTGTCTATGTCGTAAACGAAAGTGGCAGCAACGTCTCGGCGTATGTAATTGACTCCGACGGAGCCCTAACCCCCGCCCCAGGTTCACCATTTGCAACCGAGACCGGCCCCCATCACATCGCAATCGATCCAACGGGTAGGTTTGCGTACGTTACAAACGAAGCCGATAACGACGTTTCGGCCTACAGGATCAGCTCCGAAGGAGCTTTGACGCCGGTTCCGGGTTCGCCATTCGCTGCCGGCGGTTTTCCCGTTTGCGCGACGGTGGATGCCAAGTCTCGTTTCGTTTACGTGGCAAACCAGGTCAGCGATAACGTTTCGGCTTACAGCATTGATTCCGACGGGGCGCTGCGACCTGTTCCCGGATCGCCGTTTGCCGCAGGCAGGGGACCCTTCTCAATTGCGATCAACTCTGAGGCTGGATTTGCCTATGTGGTAAACGAGGGGGACAACGACGTTTCAGCTTACAGCATCGGTTCCGATGGAGCGCTGAAGCCGGTCCCGGGAGAGCCGTTTGCCGCGGGAAGCAATCCTCACAGAATAGCCCTGGATCCCATGGCCAGGTTTTCCTTCGTGGTAAACGAGGTCAGCAATGACATCTCGGTCTACAGGATCCGACATGACGGCGTCCTGACTGCGATTGAAGGCTCGCCATTCGCCGGCGGCATTGGGCCATATGCTGTGGTAGTAGACCCGACGGGCAGATTCGTCTACGTGGCGAACCGAGGGTCACATTACCCCCAGCGCTGAATAGGACGTTATCGACCTGCCTAAGACGGTTGCGTCGGACCGCTTTCCGCCACGAAAACTCTCTGGCAAATTACTAGCGTCGTCTCGTCAGGTCACTGATAGGCGCCGCCGTACCCATTCGTTGAACAGCACGCTGCCGATCAGCAGCACACCTAGGGCAAACGGCTGCCACACGCCAGCATTATTGCCGAGTTGCAGTCCCAATCCATTGTACAGGAAAATAACAATCAAGGTGGAGAGGATGACGCCTAGCACGGAGCCCTCGCCGCCGATGATGCTAACTCCGCCTAAAACGGCGATGGTGATGGCCTGCAGGTTAAGTCCTTCGCCCACGTTGGGTGTCGCGCTGGCGCTCAAGGCCGTCTGCACCACGGCAGCGATGCCGGCGAACAGCCCCGCCGCAGCATAAGCCCAGAATCGCACGCCCCATACGTTTATGGCGGAGAAGCGGGCGGCCAACGCATTGACCCCCACGCCGTAGAGATAGCGACCGCCCACAGTACGCCAAAGTACGAAGGCGGTGATAATGGCGAGCGGCAGGAACACAAAGAACACCTGGAAGGGTATTCCCTCGCCGCCGATTTTGGGGAACCAGCTCAGCCAGCCGATGTCCTGCATGTTCCCGTTCCCGACAGTGATAAACTCAGCGGGAAATGATTGCGGCAGGTTCGGCTGGGTGGCATCGGGTAATGGCCGGGTGTTAGTGAGCTGTAACGCAATGGCAGCATAGCCATAGTAGGTGGCCAGGGTCACGATCAATGGCGGGATGCGAACTAGACTAACCAGCGTACCGTTAATGCAACCAAGCAGGAAACCGCTCAGGATGCCTCCCGCCACGGCCGCCCAGATGTTCATTCCCCACTCGATGTTCATAATACCCAGGATCATGCCCGAAAGACTCAGCATGGATCCAACCGACAAATCGATTCCTCCGCCGCCGGAAATGATCACCACGCTCTCGCCGATCCCCAGAATGCCGATGATCACCCCATTTTGTACGACCGAGTAAATATTGTAAGCGCCAAGGAAGTTCGGCACAATCAGTGAGAAATAGAGAAACAGCGCGGCGAAGAGAGCGATCAGCAAGGGGAGCCGCGCCGCCGCAATTCCCCGCAAGCTAGTCGTTAGCCGTTTAGCGTTCGGCGGTCGGCGGTCGATGTTCGGCGCGTCCACGGTCATTGGGGTCTTATCCGTTTGGCGTTTGGCGTTCGGCCTTTAGCGGAGGGTAGAGGTGGGCTGAGGGACATAGTGGACACAATGGACCCAGTGGACACAATGGACAGGCCGAAGGGAGGTGCAACGGCGACGCGCATACGCCGAGCGCCGAGACGCGCATGCGCCGACACGCCCATACGGCCACAGGCGGTCAGGCACTGATTGCTCTCCGGTTCTGGACCACATCGATACCAACGGCGATCAAGATCAGGATGCCGATGATCAAACCCTCGATCAACCCGAGGTTGCCGATGGTAATCAGCGCATTATGCACTGCTTCGACGAGCAGTGCGCCGAGCACTGCTCCAACGATCGTGCCCTTGCCGCCCAGGATGCTGGCGCCCCCGATCACGGTCGCGGCGATCACTTGCAGCTCAAGACCGAGACCGGCGTTTGGCTGGACCGTGCCGCTCTGGCCGAGTTGAATGACTGCGGCCAAGCCGACCAACATCCCGGTCATGGCATAGACGAAGATGATCACGCCGCGCACATTGACTCCGGCGAGACGCGCGGCCTCCGTGTTGCCGCCAATAGCATAGACATGTCGACCGAGCGGCCGGCGCGCCATAAACAGACCGAACAATACGCAGAGCAGGATGGTCAGCCACCAGGGAATAGGCCAGCCGAACAAGCGATCGAGCGCCAGCGCATGCGCAGCCGGCGGCGGCGTGATCCATTGTGGTCCGAGTATCTGGATGTGCACGGCTCGAATAATATTTAAGGTGCCGAGGGTAACGATGATAGGATGAATGCGGCCAAAGGCCACGACAGCGCCATTGATCAGGCCGACCAGCAAGCCTACCCCAAGCGAGACTACCAGGGCCACACCCAGGTCGCCACCCGCCACCATCGTCTTCGCAGACATCAACATGCACAGCGCCAGCATCGACCCGACGGACACGTCGATGCCACCCGTGACGATCACCATGGTCATGCCGATCGAGACGATAGCCACCACCGCCACATTCGACAGGATGGTGACGATGTTGTCGCTGGTCAGGTACGAATGATGGGTGAAGTTAAAGATCACGCTTCCCGCAACCAGGATAAGAAGCACAATGACTTCGCGCCGCCCCAGCCAGTAACGCCAGTCCATTCGTTTGGCGTTCCTCGGTCGGTCTTCGACATTTAGGGTTTGCGGATCGGCGTTGTCGGCGGTCACAGCGTTTTTTGTAGTGTTCTGCCCCCCATGGCCGCAGCCAGCACCGCGCCCGCGGCGGCGTCGCGAGAAAATCGGCCGGTGATCTGACCCTCGCGCATCACGATAATGCGATCGCTTAATCGCAGCACTTCTGGCAATTCCGATGAAATCAGCACGATGGCCACGCCCTTTCCTGCGAGATTCACAATCAGATTATGAATCTCCTGTTTAGCAGAAACGTCGATGCCGCGGGTTGGTTCGTCGAGTATGAAGATGCGTGGCTCGCTCGCCAGCCACTTAGCCAGCACAACCTTTTGCTGATTTCCGCCCGAGAGATTCGAGACCTTGGTCGTCGTGTCCGGAGCCTTGATAGATAACTCGTGGAGGTACCGGCGCGCCAAGTCGTCCTCACGACGGGGTCGTACCACTGCCCCACGGAGAGAGAGCCGCCGGATAATCGCGATAGCGGTGTTATAGCGGAGGGTCAAGCTGCCAAAAAGGCCCTGACCTTTGCGGTCTTCCGGCAGATAAGCGATCCCGAGGCGCAACGCTTGGGACGGAGATCGCATGCGCACGGAGCGATTGTTGACTCGAACCTCGCCTGCGTCTGCCGGCTCGATGCCAAAGAGGGCCTGCGCCACCTCGGTGCGTCCGGCACCCACGAGGCCGAAGAAACCTAAAATTTCGCCCGATCGCAGATCAAAATCCACACCTTGGAAAGCCCCACGCCTGCTCAATTCTCTCACAGATAGCGCCGGCTGCCCCCCGGCCGGCGCCTGGTGGGCGACGCTCTCAAATAATGCGTGCCCCGCCATGAGCTCGATCAGTTGGGCGCTGCTCACGGCGTCCAGCGGCCAGGTGCCCTTGATCTCGCCATCCTTGAGCACCGTAACGCGGTTAGCGAGCGAGTAGATCTCCTCCAGACGATGGCTGATATAGATGATGCCCACGCCGCGATCGCGCAGCTTGCGAATGATGGTGAAGAGATTCTCCGCTTCCCGCGCCGTGAGAATAGCAGTCGGCTCGTCGAAGACCATCACGCGAGCGTCCCAGCTCAGCGCCTTGGCGATCAAAGCGAGCTGTTGCAGAGCAACACTCAGGCTCCCCATTTGGCGCTGAGCCAGCCTCGGATCCACGTCCAAATCGCGCAACAAATCCTGTACGCGCCGAACTTGCGCTCGTTTGTCGATATTACCAAGCCGGTCGCGCAGCTCGCGTCCGGTGAAAATGTTCTCCGTGACGCTCAACTCCGGGTAGACCAGCGGGTCTTGGTAGACCGTGCCGATGCCTAGCTGCAAAGCTGCGGCTGGTGAAGTCAGGCTGACCGGCCGGCCGTCGATACGGATTGCCCCTGCATCCGGCTGTAGGGCACCGGCTAGAATCTTGATCAATGTGGATTTGCCGGCGCCATTCTGTCCGCAAAGGGCATGTACCTCCCCTGCCCGCAGGTCAAAAGACACGTCGGCCAGCGCGTGAACGCCGCCGAAAGACTTATCAATGCCCTGCATTTCCAACACGGTCGCCATGTCTGAAGTTCAACGTTCAACGTTCAATGCGTGGCAGAATGGAAGATTGGAAGGGTGAGAAGAATGGAAGATTGGAAGGATGGAAGAATGGAAGGCTGGAGCGCTGGGATGTTCTTTCCTCGAAGCTGGTCAGAAGCCGCTCGAAGAACTGAAGCAGCGGCTGAAAGGACACTCTTCCAACCTTCCACTCTTCCAACCTTCCAACCTTCCATTCTTCTTTTAGAAATTGAACTGCCCGATATTCGACTTATCGAAAACTGTCGGTGGTCCCAGGATCAGCATCTTTTTGCTGGCGTCGTATCTGACATCTCCAATTGTGGGCACACTATTGACCGCCTGAAAGGATTTGCCCTGGCAGAGCTGGAGTCCGGCCCAGACCGTCAAGTATCCCAGATTCACTGGGTTCCAAAGCACAAAACTCTTCACCGCGCCATTGTCAACGTACTGCTTCATCAGGGAAGGCACAGTGATGCCGGTAACAAATACCTTGCCGACTGCATTCAGATCGGTCACTGCTTTGGCCGCGCCTGGAGCGGAGGTACTGCACTGGCCGATGATACCCTTTAGGTTGGGATGACCGGTGATCAGATCTTTACTATCCGCGACCGCCTTGGCGATGTCCTCTCCCGAATAGACGACTGTCACCAGGTGCATATTAGGGTACATTTTGGCGGCGCGCTCCTTCTCGATGGCAATCCAGGCATTCAGGTTCTGCGCGGCTGGGCCGCAGGAATCAATCGCCCAATCGCCTTGTTTCCCCATGGCATCGGCTAAAGCGTCAATTGTCGCCTCTCCGATCTCGGTATCGAGTGCCTGGTTGACAAATACGCGGCGCACGGTGCCCGGCGCATCGGTATCGGTGGTGAACGTCTTAATTCCCTGTGCCTCGGCTTGTTGCAGCGCGGGAGCCACCACTGCCGGATCGTCAGGAGCAACGGCAATAGCATCCACATGCTTCGCGATCAGTTGCTTGATCGTCTGCACTTGCAGGGACGCATCGGCAGTAGTCGGCCCTTCATAATCGAACGTGACGCCCAGATCTTTTGCCGCCTTGTTTCCGCCATCAAGCATAGCGTTGAAATAGCCGATGTTGATCAGTTTAGGCACGAAGGCGATGGTGTATTTCTTCTGTGCCGGCGCCGCAGCGGGCAGACCTGTCAGGGCGAGTGTAAGGAGCAGTGTGAATGTTGAGAATCCGAGCTTCGGGTTTGGAAATTTCAATTTCATTGTACGGGGAGATTAAGAAACGAAGATAAAACTTTATTTGCCAAGAGTTACCTGTCAATCAACGGTAAGCGTCTGGTAGTGCCTACTAACGGCAAGTCTGGCAACAGAAATTCGAGGAGTTACAGGATTTACAGAGGCTACGGAAGTTCAGGCGCGTCGGTCAGTTTGTGCGGCCGGCAGCCGCGGCGCAATGCGCCATCCACCGGTACGTGATTAAGCATTTGGTTGGCCTCTACGCTGCGCAGCAAGAGACCACCGCGACTCAGGTCGCCCCGTCCGACGAATTCACGAGGAAATTGCAGCCGGCTGCTGAAGATTGGGAGTAGATGATCGACATACTTTCCCGACGCCACGCTTCCGAGTAAGACAATTGAGCAGCTATCGGAGCAAGCAGCAGCCAGTAGCAGCGAATCTCGAATTAAGGGTTGGCGATAGCGTTCATCTTTTGCGTCGATCGGTACGTGGGAATAAGCCTGCAATTCTTCCGCGGTGGTCAGTGTATCGGCGTTAATCAGGCCGCGGTTACTCGTAATGATCAGTACTCCCGCTTGTCCCGCCGGTGCGCGTGCGAAAGCGCGAGCATAAGCCAGTTTTCCCCGGAAGTAGAGTCCACTCATAAAAGCGAAGGCGTCACCCAGCGGTATTCCCCCACCCCTATGCAGCCGCTGAGCCAGGGGGAACTGAGCCTCCGGATTAAGCAGCACCTGGGCCCGTTTTCCACCGACATTTGCCGGCGAAAGCAAAAATATCCGATACGAATCGAGTTCCATTAGGCCGTTTGAACCGGGCAACTATCCACGGGCCAAAAAGTCTCGTCAAACTCGGTCAACAGCAGACAATAAAATAGCGGGACCGCTGGTTTTTTAGCCCCGATTTCTCGCAGATTACGGCCGAGCCACCAGCGTACGGTGCCAAGCCTCGGGGCAACGTTCGACCGGCGGAACCGGTTCGAGTTAAAACAGCCATCCTAGATGAGATTTCGATCCGCTAACTCGCGTTTAACATAGGCATAATAAATCGGCGCTATCACGAGTCCACCGAGCCCGAAGGCAACTTCCATTACCAGCATCGCCGCCAGAAGTTCCCAAGCGCGAGCGTAGATAGTGGAACCGACGATTCGCGCATTCAAAAAATATTCGAGTTTGTGAATAATAACTAAGAAAGTCAGAGCGAAGACCGCGGCATAGACCGACACAGATAGGCCGGCAACAAATATCGCGCTGTTCGAGATTAAATTACCTATTACCGGCAGCAAACCGGCGAAAAAGGTAATAGCAATCAACGTTTTACTCAACGGCAAATGAGTGCCGAGCGCAGGCAGTACAACAAAAATAAAGATCGCGGTTAGCACAGTGTTCAGAGCCGAAATCCGTATCTGAGCAAAAACGATTTGGCGGAAAGCGTTAGCAAAACGCGAGATTCTCTCAATGAGAGCTGCGGCCAACGGTTTATCCGGTTTTTTCTGGGTTACTTCGAGGACAGAAACCAATCCGCCGATAAACATACCGACGAGCGCCCGAAAAAGGAAATGAAGCAGGTCCTTGCCAAATTGCTCCACCTCTCTGGAATGTTCGTCCAGCCAGCCTGAGGCGAGCGTCTTCAGCTCGTCGACATTCTCAGGAGAATTCTCCACCAAGAAGGATGGCAGTTTAGCTCGTGCTTCGGTAACAATCTCATCCAATTTACCAGACAGTACTGCAGGACTGCTAGCCTCGCTCTTCAGGAACGCCGCGATGCCAAACCCGGCCACGATGAGAGCCGCGATAGTTACTGTGGTCAAAGCAGCCACGGCAAACCATCGAGACCATCGATTGATCAGATGACGCTCGATAATCGGAGCCAACAAACTAACGAGTTCGTAGACCAGCAGTCCGGCGACTAGCGCTGATACCAGATGCAGCAGCGGGATGCCGATGAGAGCCATTCCGGTCAGAATCCACGCGGCGATGATCGGTTTGGTGACGGGTTCTAGCGTATCGAGTTCACCGCCGTTTTCGGTGGTCGAAACGGTGTGGCCCATAAAATTTGAGCGTCATACAGTCAGGCGAGAATTGCAAGAATGGGCCCAGCAAACTGCTAATCAGTTACAGACCATGGCTCGGAGGTCCGGCCCGAGAGTAGTGTAACGAAGATCAGCAACGCGATTGCTCGCAATTGGTAGGGCGACGGCTCGCCCTACCGATCAGGCAGAACGGAGAGCCTTCAGGAGCTCTGATCGCCAGTTGGGGAAGTCACCAACTCCAACTCAGGTCGTTCCGGCACCAGCTTATGCTCGAATATCCGATTATATAAGTCTTCTCCGTAGCTGGTCCGCAGAGGCTCTGCCTGTACGAGTTTGTATGTCCGCGAACCGTCGGCTCTTCTTTCCGCTCGCAGGAACGTGACGTTGTTCCATTTCCTGCCATGGAATCCGGAGGTGAAGGTGTATTGGTGAGACACGAAAAACATTTTGATCCGCCGTTCGGCCAGTGCGGATACGATCTGTCGGGCGATCTCCGAACCTTCGCGCTCGTTGGTGGCTGCGAATGACTCATTGAATAACACCAGGGAATTCGGCGACAAATGGTCGACGATTTCATCCATTCTCTGCAGCTCTTCGTCAAATTTGCCGCTGTTCATCGTCTCATCCTCTTCCCGGCGGTAGTGAGTACACAAAGTCGAGCAGAGGTTAGCAGAGAATGACGTCGCGCCGACAAACATCCCGGCTTGCATCATGAGCTGCGCCAGACCGATACTGCGCAAAAAAGTGGACTTACCGCCCTGGTTCGCGCCCGTGATAATCACCATGTCCTTATGTTCGGCGCCGAGATCGTTCCCCACCACCTGAGATCGGATGCTTAAAGCCAGACCGATATCGTACAGTTCAGTAAACGAATGCCTCCGTTCGTTAGCGTTGACTGGCACTGGAAGACAGACGGGCTCCTTCTTTTTTGCCAGCGCTTGATGCAGGTTCATGCAACCGAGATAAAACCCCAATTGGGTTCGCAGCCTTTTGAAGAAAGCCAGAATATAATCGGCGGATTGGCCAAGCACGTTGGCCACTTGATCGATCCCCCTTTCGTTCAATTCTCCTAGGGCCTTGGCGCCGCGCTGATCCCGAGGATGAAGTCGGAACTGAAAGGACTGATCCCGGCCGCCGCCGAAGAACCAAAGGAACCGAGTTTTCTTGGACGGCGATTTCCGAAGAACATAATTGGCACCCTTGTTGCCTTCACCCAACTCCGCGCTAATCAAGACACCGTTCAAAAACCTGAGCTCCTGTAGATGCGCGCGAATATCATCAAGATATTCATCGGTAAGCTCGCGTTTGAGCATGGCGAAGAGGTTGCGAAAACCTTCCGAATTGAAGCCATCTGTTTGTTTTTCAGCCAGGATTCGCAATTTCCTGAGAACGTCCAATAGCATCTGGATCAGCTCCAGTGACCGGTTGAGCACGCCCGTAGGATATTTACTAAAGAAACTCCAGTACCCTTTGTTCTCACGTTCGACTCCTCTGACAGCAAGGCTATAAAGCTCCCGGACAACGGAGGAATGCTTTAAGCAATCCTGAAGCACACGTTGCCGATAAAGGATGGTATCTACATCAGTCGCTAAACTTGAGAGAATGATTTCTTTGGACGCGGCAAACAAAAACTTGTCCCGTTGAGCCATTACCGCGAGCACAACATCCAGTCCCAGGTCGTGAACTAATGCTTGCTCGTTCCAAGGGAGCGGCTCCGAATCGTAGTCATGCTCCGGATGCAGGAGACAAACCTTCATAAGCTAATGCGATCCTTTATTCGATCGTAAGTAAGCCCATACTTCTCGGCAATCGACAACGCGTATGCAACCCCTTCAGCCGGCTTGCGAAAAACTTTATATGTCCGCACGGTGGGTTCGTGCGGCACTACGGTGCTGACCATGCTCACGACTTTTTCGGAGAACGACGCTAGCTGATCGACAAACGTCACCCAGACGCACAAAGCGTCGAGATCGATTATCTTTTCCATGATTCTTTGGCTGAGAAACAGTGCATCCTGCAGTGCTGTCGAACTGAAGATCTCGTTCAGAATGATGATGCTATTCGGGGTCGCCCTTTCCAGGACCTCGTGAATCCTAATCACATCGTCTTGCAGTTTGCCCTGCAGATTTATCATGTACTCATTTCTCTCGTAGTGAGTCATGATGTGATCGAAAAGATGGACTTTCGCCGCTCGCCCGGGCACGAGACAACCAATACCGGCTAAATAGTGTATCTGGCCAAACTCACGAGAAAACGTGGTTTTACCCCCTTGATTGGGACCGGTCACCACAAAAATGCGTTCCTGGCCCTTAAAATGAAAATCGTTGCAAACCACAGTAGCCCCTTCTGGCACGAGTTTGTAGGCCAGCGCGACATCATATCCCCCCTCGCTGTAGATTTCCTTAGAGTCAGTCGTGATTTCCGGATAACAGAAGGTCAGACCCGCACGCCTGAAGACTTCGACGTAATCAAGAAAAGAGATATAAAACTGAATTTCGCGTTCGAAAACCTGGATTGGTTTTTCCTGGTAATTGGAATATCGATCACAATAATCAGTGAGGCTGTCGAAAATCCCGGGGTAAAGCTGCGTGACGAACTCGAGTACTTTAGCCTCAATAACGTTCAGGTGAGGCAAGTCCCGGAATTTGTACCGGTAGTCTTTGCCGCTTCCGTATTTAAACTTCTGGAATGTGCGTTCGACTTCTGAACAATAATCGATCCCGTCCCGATACTTGCTTACTTTAAAAGAGCCGGCACCGCTTATCAAGGTAGCGTACCTGATCGAGGCTAGATCGGCCTGCCGTTTTTCCGTGTCGGACGCGAGCGCCCTGAAAGATGCGGACGCGACATATCCTATTAAATAGTCGCGGAACGTTGAGAGGGCGCGCGCTTTAATCTGTGCCGACGAGAGATCGCGGGCAAGCTTGGCTATGGCGCAGCCATAAATTGCTGCCCCTTCCAAAAACCATCGTTGTTTCTGACGATCATCCGAAAGTTTGCTCGAATCGGCAAAAAGCTGGCGCATTTTGCTCATTTCCTGAGCGAACGATTTTAGATTACCGAGGAGCAGCTCGTCCTCCAGGTCGCGCAGTACTTCGTGTCGATAGGCGATGACATCGATGTCGGGCAAATAGGTGTAGAAAAGAGGCTTTAAATTATAGATGTCCTTGCCGGCGGTGATAGCATCGACCACCTGGTGCAGATTGAGATCCCGGAAGAACTCAGGAGCTTCGGCGACCTCCCTGGACTGAGGGTCCTCCGCTCCCGGAAACAAAATGCTATAAAACGTCATGCTCAAAATCTCTACGTGCCACAAATAGGTTCTCCGGCTTTCAGAAAAATCAACTAGAACCAGTTATCGGGAGGCTAAGAGGCCGCCTGGTCAGCTTTTTGAAAAGCCGTAGGAAAATCCTAAGGTTTTCGCGATTGTCGGAAGCTGGTCACCCTGCGCTGCTTCCAATGACCGTGGTAACCACCGTCACCGGATTTTCCCGGGTAGTGGCCACGCCCTGTGCCTAATGACCGCTGCTCAACTTGTGCTGAAGGGACCTTTTTCGATGTGCGAAAAAGAACATTACTGCTCCGAAAACCAGCATTACCAAGCCCCACCACAGGTTAACATTGATACCGAGCGACCGAGAATAATCGGCGGTTACACCGAACAGCCCATAAATAATGAGCAGCAGCCCCAGGATGGCAAACAAGACACCGATCGGGTATCGAAGATCAATTCCCATGGCTCACCAGAAAATGATGTTCAGGAGCAGGGTCAAAATCAGCACTCCAATACCAAGGGGTACGGGCCGACTATACCAACGCCCTACAGCCGAAGTTTCTTTCTCTGTCAATGCATAGACCAGACCACGAAGTTCGTTGTCCGCTCGAGGACGAGTGAATAGGCTGATAAAGATGGTCATTAAGAAACAGACCACCCAGGCATAGATAGCGGTCCAGAAATTCTGCGCCATCTGACTCTCATAAATATGCAACACCGTAATCCAGCCGCCTTTTACCCCGGGAACTGCGCCAACACTAAGCGTGAGCCCATGGTGCAACGCCGCCGCAAGCGTACCGCTAACCAGACCAAAAAAGGCGCCGTGGCCAGTAGCTCTCTTCCAAAACATCCCGAGTAGAAAGGTAGCGA
>JAFAVN010000574.1 GCA_019242435.1 Verrucomicrobiota bacterium
GGTTTTCCCAACAGCGTCACGTATTCGGGAGGCAAGATTCGTTTTTTCGGTTTCTTGGGTAAGGTTTTGGCGAGACCAAGACCGCCACTACCTTGCCCGACCGTTAACCAGGACCGGCGCGCGAAACGCACCTGCCGCCGGTGCAGCTCCCCCGTTTTAGCGTGCAACTCTTTAATGGTGATCGAATCTTTCCCCGGCGATTAGCGAACTCGTCGTTTGTCATTTTCTTGCTTGAGCTGAGCCTATAACTGTTAAGCACAACCATCTAAAGCAATGAAATCGACCATAAGTTTCCTCGGTGGCATCATTTTCGCACTGGTCGTGCTGGTCCTCGCCGGATACTTCGCTGTCAAGGCAGGCTTCGTACCCGCGGGCGCGGATACTAAACCCACCGCTGTAGAACGGTGGGTCGCAAACACGGCGCTGCGCGCGGCGCTCGAGCGCGACACGAAAGGGCTCGCAAATCCTGTTCAGCCGAGCGACGAGAATTTGATCACCGGTGTGCACTTGTACGCCGAAAATTGCGTGATTTGCCATGGCGCATCGGACGCCAAACCTTCGAACCCGGCTCAGGGCTTCTATATCGCGGCGCCGCAGCTTGCCGAGGACGGTGTCGAAGACGATCCCGAGGCTGAGTCGTTCTGGAAGGTGAAACATGGAATCCGCTTCACGGCAATGCCGAGCTTCGCTCCCACCCTGGAGGACGACCAGATCTGGAAAATCGCGATGTTCCTCAAGCGGATGGACAAGCTTCCGCCCTCGGTCGACGCCGAGTGGAAGCAAGTACCCAGTGTTGCAGGCACTCCGTCATCGAAATAACAGGTGGAGCGGATCTTAACAGCGGTCATGGATTGAGCTAGCTTCTGGCGTTCGGCGGTTCGGCCTTTGGCGTATGAGGTTGGCCGTCCGACATTTCTATTTGCGGTTGCTTGGCGGACACCCGGATCCGCGGCCAGGGTACAATCGCGCGGTTAGTGGAACAGAATGCCCATATGGCACTCTCGATTGGCGATTGCGGTTCGTGCTCGAGACAGGGGCACCGGTTGCGGCGCGTTAACCCGGGACCCTGTGGAACAATGCGAGGCACGCGCCGTATATCTTGATGGCCGGAAGACCCAGATAGAGCAGTTACAAGTTTCAAATATTGACACTTGTACGCATCCGGGCTATCTGCTGGCAAAACAAAAAAACTGCAAATGAGTACTTTTAATCTAGGCGGTCAGTTTACGTTTCCCGGCACTTCACTCACTGTTCGGCGCATGGGTTACGGGGCCATGCAACTGGCGGGACGCGATGGGAGCAAACTCGTCTGGGGCCCGCCTCGCGACATTGACGGTGCCATCGCGATATTGCGTGAGGCCGTGGCCAGCGGTGTCAACCATATCGACACCAGTGATTTTTACGGTCCGCATATCACGAACCAGCTGATCCGGCGCGCTCTTCATCCCTATCCGGAGGATCTGGTCATCGTCACCAAGATCAGCGCCCGCCGCGGCCCTGATGGATCTTGGATTCCCGCCATCTCACCCGAAGAACTGACTCAGGCCGTCCATGACAACTTGCGCAATCTCGGGCTCGACGTGCTCGATGTCGTGAACCTGCGGAGCATGCTCGGCATTCACGGACCGGCCGAGGGATCATTGGAAGGGCCGTTGGCCACACTTGCCCAACTTCGTGAGAAGGGCCTCATCCGGCACATCGGTCTGAGCAATGTTACCCGTAAACAATTCGAAGACGCCCTTAAAATGGTGCCGATTGTCTGCGTGCAGAATGCCTATAATATCGCTCATCGAGCCGATGATCCGTTGATTGATCAACTGGAAAAAGAACGCATCGCTTACGTGCCATTTTTCCCGCTCGGCGGTTTCAACCTGCTGCAATCGGCGGCTTTATCCGATGTCGCTCAAAGCCTGAACGCCACGCCGATGCAAGTCGCCCTGGCCTGGTTGCTACAGCGTTCCTCGAACATGTTGCTGATTCCAGGCACCTCATCGGTTGAACATCTGCGAGAGAACCTCGCCGCGGCCGAGTTGCGGCTTCCACCCGATGCTTTGAAGGTGTTAGATCAGCTCGCCAGCGGAACTGACGCAGCACAAGATTGATTTCGAACAGATCAACGATTTTTACTGGGAGAAGACGCGAGGAAAGCGGTTGGCGGAGAAATCGGCATGGCCTCGCCTGAATTGCCGCTCACTCGCGATCGCATTGTGGCCGCGGCCGAGGATGTGTTGCGACGGTTCGGGCCGGAAAAGGCCACCGTGGTCGACGTGGCACGCGCGCTTGGCGTGAGCCATGCTGCCGTTTACCGACACGTAAAGACCAAGGCGGAACTTCTGGATCTGGTCGTTCAGCGTTGGGTCGACGAGATGATGCCTCCGCTGCGCGCGCTGGTTGCGCGCTCGGGTTCGGCTCCCAAACGGCTCCGCCAACTCTTCGACACCTTGATTGACGTTAAACGCCGGCGGGCGGCTGCTGACCCCGAACTCTTCACCGCCTACCGATCGCTTTCGGCTGAAGCTCAATCCGTCGCCGCAGCCCATCTGGACGAACTGGTCCGACTAGGCGCGGCGATCATCCGTTCAGGAATTGAGGAAGGCGCCTTCCGCCACGTCGATCCAGTAGCGGCAAGTCAGGCAATTTTGTTTGCGACGTCTCGATTCCATCACCCGGCCCACGCCAGGGAATGGGCTGACCCAAAACTCGACGTAGTGTACGACGAAATCTGGCGGCTACTGATGGAAGGGTTGAGTGGGGAAAAGAATTCTCGAGGTAGCAAAAAGAAAAACTCTTTAAGCATAATCCCAGACAATCCAAGTAAGTAAGAGAATCGCTCAGGGACCGCCTTATAGCCTGTCCTTCTGTCGGCTTCCCGTCAAAATCCGTCTTCTCTTGGCGCCTTTGCGTCTTGGCGTGAGATCTTCCGTTTGTTGCTTACTTCCTTTGTGATCTCTCTGTCCTTTGAATTCAGGCGGCCATCAGAGGTATTCCCAAAGCATTCGGCACATCATTCTGCATGGTGTTGAATGTTAAACCTTAGACATTGGACGTGGATTGAGCTAGCCTCGCGACATAGCCGGCGGGTTCCGGTTAAAGATTGTTGGCCGCCGGTACCACGTAACCAATCTGGAATCCAGATCTATATCCAACGCGTGGATCTCATATTAGTGCAGGCATAGTTAGTTAATGCTAACACAACTGGGTTGTCTCATTTTACACATGATAATAAAATCTTTTATGAAGACGAATGGCCCTGGTTTTGCTGCTTGGCTTACGACCTGGGTTGCGTCACCCGCTCGCATAAAGAAAACGCTATCGTCGATGTTATTTCTGCTGTTATTTCTCGGCGGATTCGCTCGGTCGGTAGCGGCGCAGCCGCAGCCCAGGATCCAATTGCCGGCGGGCTACACGAATCTGGCGTTCAATTACGACTCGTCGACCTGGGACCGGAACGGTGGACCCAATGGAGGGGACATCGGGTTGCACGGGAAACCGATCGGAAGCTCTCATTGGAGCGTTAATCAACCAGATGGCGAGTTTTGGTCGGCCAGCACTTGCGATGCTCCGGGATCTAACGGTTACCCATTCTCGCTTAGCCAAGGCTACTTTTCGATAGGCTGGAGTCAGCCGAACCATGGGACAGAGATTTCAACCTGCGACTGCTTTTTTCACGGGTTAGCCGTCAAGCACGGCTACTACGAGATGCGGTTTCGAGTGCCTGCTGAGAACGACGGGACCTATGGCTTGTATCCAGCTTTTTGGTTACAATCGATAGGGCCAAACTTTCAGGGGATTGTCCCTGAGATGGACATATTTGAAACTTTCGGCTCGGATGAGTTCGCCAGTTTCCACACTACTTGGCACGAATGGGGACCCCGCGGCCAAGTGGCCGCTCTTGGGTTTGCCTATGATTCGACGGGTAAAGGGTGCGAGTGCCTGGGGTGGACTCCTGTGCCGGGAACCCCTGTCTTCAGTGCCGGATGGCATACTATCGGCTGCCTTATCGATAGTGCTAACATTCACCTTTACCTCGATGGACGGGAAATTTGGACCACACCGAATCCTGATGATACGGTTTTTGGCTTACCGATGTTCATCAATATTCAGGCCGGCATCTATCCCCGGAACACCGCCATCAACTGGGGTGGAGTACCGTCATTTCCCGGTACCAGCGGCCGGCCTCAATTCAATATGGTTATCCAGTGGGTGCGCGTCTGGGATGACCCTGCCGAGCAATGAGATTCGTAGTCCCTCTCGGCGCGCAGACAGACCTTGAGTCGCGTGCAGTTTTCCCGCCGAGTTGCGCCTGAAACCGCGCATTGAAAGCAACACTGCTAGTCTCCTGGCCCATAAATAACTTGGCTTTCGCCGCCGGCCGGTTGGCGGTTTTTCCCCGTTGCTCACTCCTTACGTATCAATTGAGATAGGCTCGTCGTTCGCGCCTTGAAAAAACGCCAACTGGCCGACGGCAAAAGCCAAGTTATTTATGGGACAGGACACTAGCAGTGTTGCTTCAATGCGCGGTTTCAGGCGCAACTCGGCGGGAAAACTGCACGCGACTCAAGGTCTGTCTACGCGCCGAGAGGGACTACGAATCTCATTGCTCGGCAGGGTCATCCCAGACGCGCACCCACTGGATAACCAT
>JAFAVN010000229.1 GCA_019242435.1 Verrucomicrobiota bacterium
ATTTTCTGCAGGACCTGGCATTATTTGAAGAAATGGCGCAACTAATGCGCCAATCCTAGAAACGTCGGATACCAGAAAAATCGAAGGAAACTTAAGCGATGAAAATTTCACAAGTAGCAGCCCAACTTTATACCGTGCGTGATTATCTTTCCGGATCCGCCAATTTTGCTCGAAGTATAGAGCGGTTGAAGGAGATGGTGATCCGGCCGTAGAGCTTATCCAGTCCGACTCCGTCAGCGACTCAGAGATTTGTCAAGATCTGCGGGAATGCCGGGATAATCATCGCGGCAGCACATGTGCCCGGGAAAGTGCTACGCCAAACGCCAAACGCCATCGCCGAGAAATTACAGGCGCTGGGGACCCAGCTCGGAGTCTATGCATTTCCGGGCGACGTCAATCTTGGTTCTCGCCGGGAAGTTGAACACTTGGCAGATCAGTTACAGAAAGCCGCTGAAGTCTTAGCCGGCTCGGGTCACATCCTGGCGTATCACAATCATGCCATGGAATTCTCGAGATTGGACGGAGAGCTCGTATACGAGATCTTTCGTCGTAAAGCGTCCGCTATTTCTTTTGAGTTTGATACTTACTGGGCCCAGGTTGGCGGTGTAAGCCCGGAACGATGGATCCGTGAGCTCGGCACTAAGTTAGCCAGTCTGCACCTGAAAGATTACGGCGTACCGGCTAAACATAACCAGCCAGCGTTTATGGCGGAAGTTGGGTATGGTAATCTCGATTTTCCGATTTTGGTGGCTGAAGCCGAACGCGCCGGATGCAAATGGTTTGTTGTTGAACAGGATTTCACTCCTGGGAATCCGTTTGATTCACTCGAGAAAAGCTTTCGCTATGTAAAGGAGAAGCTGGCGGAGGATTAGAGCTAGAATCTCGAATAGAGAACGTCGAATTTCCGAACTGGTTCCTGTCCCAGAATGAGAAATCTCGTTATCAATTTGAGACGATTTGTAAGGCAGACGAGCGTTCTTAACGGGGAAAAGCCAGAACCCAGCCTGAGACGGCAGCTCATCCTGACGGTCTGGCTTTAGAATTGCTTCTCCAGGTTAAACCATGAAGAACCTGCTGCAGGATCTGCGGTTTGCCGCCAGGCAGCTCAGGCGCTCTCCCGGTTTTGTCTTTACGGCTGTCCTGATTCTAGCATTAGGGATCGCCGCCAATGTGATTGTTTTCGGCGTGCTGCAAGGATTGATCCTGCGGCCGTTGGATGTGCCGCATCCGGAACGAGTGATGCAGCTCGGCCGCACAAATCTCGCCTATCCGATGTTCAGCTTTCCGGAAATCCGTGATATCCGCGATAACAACACGGTGTTTTCGGCCGTTGGCGCTTGCTCGAACTGGACTTTCGGCCTGGAAGCGAATGGGATATCGCGCCCGATCTTTGGCTACGAGGTAAGCGGACAATACTTCGAAGTAGCGGCGATCAGGCCATTTCTCGGCCGTCTGTTGGATCGGGCTGATGATGATCATCCCGGCGCTTCGGAGGCAGCGGTTTTGTCCTGGCCGGCCTGGAAAAGTTACTTTGGAGGCGATCCGAACATTGTAGGAAAGGCGGTACGGCTGAACAAACATCCGTACACCATTGTCGGGGTTACACCGGAAGGTTTCTACGGAACAGAAAAGTTTTTGCAGCCCGACGTCTTCGTTCCGATGGCAAACGCGGCATCGCTGGAAGGGACCAACTGGCTTGAGCGACGAGACGCCTTGCGCCCTTCGGTCATCGTGCGCATCAAGGAGGGGGTCACCCTGCCGCAGGTACAAGCGGAACTAGACACGATCGCTGACCGCATGAAGCAGCACAATCCCAAGGAGGAGGAGGGTCTGGGGCTGAAGCTGGTTAATCCCGGATTCGTCGGGGAGCTTCTAGGTACACCTCTGCGGGGCTTCCTATTGGGAGTGCTGGGTCTGGCTGCAATTGTGCTACTCGCTGCCTGTGCCAACCTGGGCGGCTTATTTGCGGCCCGTACCGTGGATCGAACGCGCGAGATCGCGATCCGCATGTCCATCGGGTCGAGCCGCTGGCGTATTCTCCGGCAGGTGTTAGTTGAAGCTCTTTTGATCTCGATCCTAGGAGGCATATGCGCTTGGGGCCTAGGTTGGATCGCGCTGACCGGATTAGCTAGCTGGAATCCGCCGAGCCGGCTACCGCTGAGGTTGCTTGTACTGCCGCAACCGTCGCTAATCGCGATCGCGCTGGTTGTGTCCGTGCTCGCGGCGGTTCTGTTTGGGTTGATGCCCCTGCGACACGTATTCAAGACGGACCCAACCGACGCCCTCAAGAGTGGGGGCAGCCAGTCCTCGACCCGAAGCAGGTGGGCGTTGCGAGAGGTATTGCTAGCGGCACAGATTGCGCTCTGCTGCGTCATTCTTACAGGGGCTTTTGTGTCACTCCGGGGCTTAGGCCGGGCACTCACTATGGATGTGGGGTTCAATCCGAAGAATGCTGTTCGTACCGAATTTGATCTCAGACACGCGGGTTACTACGGCGACGATGCTGACCACCTCCAACGCCAGCTGCTGGAAAGGGCTTCGCGCCTTCCCGGAGTCGAGGCAGCAGGCTACACGAACGGCACACCTCTCTCCCTTCAAATTACGACCGATAGTGTTTTTTCGGAAAAGACTAGTGACTTGAGAATAGCAAATGTCGCGTTCGATGCTTATAATTACTCGGTCTCACCGCGATATTTCGCCGCTTCCGGGATCTCGTTACTCGCCGGACGGGATATCAGTTTTGCCGATACAGCCAAGGCGCCTCCCGTTGCGGTGGTGAATCGCGAGTTCGCCCGCCAGCTTTTCCACTCGGACCGGCCCGATGACGCGGTGGGCCGTTATTTCAAGGATGAGGACTCTGGCTTGGTCCAGATCGTGGGCGTAGTTGTCAACCAGAAATACATGACGCTGAGTGAAGATCCCGAGCCCTGCATGTATTTCCCAATCTCGCAGCGAGCAAACACCCATACCGTCCTCATCATCCGGACGCGGACAGATCCAACAGGGGCAGCTACCGACGATATGGCAGGTACAATTCGCAAGCTGGTCCGCGAGCTTGACCCCACGATTCCAATTCAGGC
Source organism: Verrucomicrobiota bacterium (assembly GCA_019242435.1). Classification (GTDB taxonomy): domain Bacteria; phylum Verrucomicrobiota; class Verrucomicrobiia; order Chthoniobacterales; family JAFAMB01; genus JAFAVN01. The sequence goes on from JAFAVN010000229.1 coordinate 3,081, forward strand.
ATCGGGCGCATGGACAGACCAGCTTGGCCTGGCAATTTTCCCGGCTCAGATTGCCACTATCGCACTCAGTCTGTTCGGTGGGTTTGGGCTCTTGCTCTCGATTGCCGGCACTTTCGGTCTTGCTTCCTACACCGTCAGCAAACGTTTGCGCGAACTCAGTATTCGAGTAGCTCTCGGTGCACCAGGCGAACAGATCTTCTCCGCAGCGCTTGGCCGCCTGCTGGTATTGCTTGGATGTGGATCGGTCGCTGGGCTGTTACTCGGCGTCGCCGCCAGCCAAGTTCTGTCGGCAATTGTCTATCAGGCGTCGGCGCAGGATCCGCTCGTGCTTGGCGCGGTTGCGCTCACGATATTGGTAACGGGAGGGCTTTCGGTAGCCGGCCCGGTGCGGCGGGCGCTGCAGGCTGATCCCGCAGAGTTGCTGCGGGAGCAGTAACGCGCTCGGTTACTCGGGAGCCTTACTTACCGGCGGATCAGGACCTGCGCGCCCAGGCCGGCGGCTCGCGCAGCTGAAATAGCATTTCCCCGGCTTTAGGCACCAAAAGAACACCTTCCTCTTCGCGATTCGCGTAGTCTGACACCCGAATGTCTTCCGGGTTTCGATACCCGAAATTGATCTTTCGGCAGAGCTCAGGCGAGATCTGGGTCGCCAAACTCACCCGAGCCCGGGCCTTCTCAGCGCCATTCTCGTATGTACCGATACCATGCACATGGGTCGAATGCGCGAGCACGCCCCAGGGGTAATGCTTGAATTTATCCCACTGTTTCAAAAAATAGTCTCGGCAGTGGTATCCGATCTCTTCAATAAGCTGGCCATGGGTAACCGAGATCTCCTTCAGGTGCGGCGCGTAGATGATCAGCTCTCCGCCATCCCCCAGCACCGGTTCCAATTTGTACATACATTTACCGGCAACCCATAGCTCGTCATACATGGGCGGAGCACACGACAGAATGGTGTGAAAGGGCTTGTCCTTGTAAGCGATATGTACGCGCCGCGAAAGTTCGCTGGCCTCCGTCCAGGCTGCCTCCGGTGAGCCTGCAAAGATACCGGTGAGTTGGCCATGATCGACCACGAGGCAGAAACAGAGCTTATCCACCTGAACCATACCGGCTGCGCGGTCTACTACCCGGCGGACGGGCGTCCATTTGTTGCCGATGATCATCGGGTTTGTGATCACAGCGCCTAACCAATGGAAGAAATTCAGAACCTCGGGTCCGGAGACACCGGGGAACAGATATTTATTGCCTCCGGAAAAACCCACTACTTCATGGGGAAAGACCGGGCCGACAATGATGATTTGATCATAGTCAAACAACCGCCCGTTTACGTTCACCTCGACCGGCATGGAGAAGAGGCCGTTTGATAGCGCGGCTATCTCTTCCTGAGGAATAATGCCTACGCGGCGAAGAGCGGCCGGATTATCCCATTCATGGTTGAACAAACGGACATCGGCATAAACCCCGGATCGCTCCTTGGCAGTAATTTCCAACCTGGCGCAGATCGCCGGTTCACTCATCGCGGGATGCGTTCCCAATGCCACGAGCACATCGAACGCCCGCGTTGCCCGCCCGATCTGAGCATGCAACGTCTTAAACAGCAATCCGACCGGGGCTGTGCGAGTGCTGTCTGGGACTATTAGAAGCACTTTCTTCCCACGGTATTCTTTGGCAGGGCAAACCTGCTCGATTAACCGCTCCACCTCTGAGGCCTGAAGGATTGACCCGGTTCCCGCGATCAGCGATGTGGCAATCTCATTCGCCATATCTGAATTCGGCATCAGTCAATCTCAGACCAGCATACCAAAGGTCAATTTCATATAGCCTGGAAAATCATACCGGATCCGCCTCCGCCAGGCGCGCCGGTCAAGTTCTTTTTGTCTCGGTCGACCGCGCCGGGTTCGAGCCCCGCCGAAAAGGCAATATGCGCTCCAAAGTGCTCCCGGTACCGGAAGGTAGGGCGAACCGTTTCTACTATAGTAGAAAAAAGGCGGAAAACCCAGGTCCCTGAAATGTTTGGTCTAGTGCGTACAAAAATGTGTAAATCCCTTATTTACAGTTTTTTGTGATAAATTAAACTGAACTTTTAGGCCCCTTAGAGCGGTGATGGTCTTGGTTAAACGCGCGCTGGTGTTTGCCGGCGGCCAGGAGGGTTGCGATACCGCCGAGCGGCGGTGTTGCTCCTCGGGTCGCGGTGGTTCGTTTGATCCGCGTTTAGCCGCGCCCAGGCGCGGTGCCGAACATCAGCAAACCCGATCGAGTCGCTTGGAAGAAGCGGAAAGGCCGGTAACCGAATTCCCTCCGCGTATACTCGCGGTTCAGATTTGTTTTTCGAAGCACACCGCGGTCCGATCCTCTTCAAAGGGGGGGAAATTAGGTATCCGGTAAAAACCGGACTTACCGTAGAGAGCGATGGATTCGGGTTGCTTGATGCCGGTCTCAAGGCGAATCCGGTCGTAAGCGAATTCCTGAGCGCAAGCCTGAAGACTTTGCAGAATCTTTTTGGCAACACCGCGGCCCCGTTCGTCAGGAAGAACGAACATCCGTTTGATTTCGACGATCTTGTCTTCCATCGGCACGAGAGCTCCGCAGCCCACCGCCCGGTCTTCAATGCGCGCAATTAGAAAAACGCTGCCCGGCACGGAAACGAGCGCCGGATCAAAGTAACCGACGTCAGCCGGTGGTTCGTCGTAACGCCGGCGGACTTCTTCTACGAAAGCATTCAACAATTGCTGAGCGTCAGCGCTCTTAGGATCGTCGGGGGAAACGGTTATCGTCATTTGGTAAAGGCTTCTGGATTATCTTCGGATGCTACCCTAAAGCTCACCTGGTTGCCTCCTATTTTCTTCTCGAAAAATCTAGTTAGTTGGGCGCCGGTGGGGATTAGATAGGAGGGGGAGAATTTCAAATGCCGGATCTGGAAAACATCCAGGCGAGACATTGAACTTCGAGATTCTAAGTTCGGAATTTTTTCTTATGATGCGTGGCATGAAATTCTCACCGGTTTTGGCGGCCATCGCGTTATTCCCACTTTTTGCCGTTGAGACGAGAAGTGCCTCCCCGAGCATTCATCCCATCAAAGAAGGATATGTTGACGCAAATGGGGCGTTTATCTATTACGCGGAATTCGGTTGGGGATCACCGTTGTTGATCGTGCACGGCGGGCCGGGAGCTTCTCACGATTATTTTCTACCGTGGCTGGTGCCGTTAGGGCGAACGCACCGCCTTATCTTCATCGACGAACGCGGATCCGGCCGCTCAGAGCGGCTTGAAGATGTTCATCAATACACGGTGGAAAACATGGTTGAAGATGTGGAAGCGGTCCGCAACGCCCTCGGTCTTGGGAAAATCAGCTTGCTCGGCCATAGCTACGGTGGGGTATTAGCTCAAGCGTACGCACTGAAATATCAAGAGAACCTCAGCCATCTGGTGCTAGCATCGACTTTTCCTTCGACCAAACAAATGAATGAAGTCCTGGCCCGCGAAAAAGAACAGCTTCCACCGGCTAAGCTGGCTCGCTTGGAGGCACTGGAAAAGGCTGGTCTCTACGGTAAAGGCGACATCTGGGAACATGGCCGTTATTCCGAGGAATATGAAAAACTAGCCTGGGGTGATGGTTATTTCCGGTTCCTATACAGAGCGCATCCGGATTCGAACTATGATCCAACAACCGATAATGCGAATATGGATTGGGAACTCTATCGCGAGATGTGGGGTTCAGATGGCGAGTTTTTGATCGACGGAAATCTCAAATCGGTTGAATACGTCGATCGCCTCCCGACCATCAAGGTGCCAACCTTAGTGATCGTAGGCGATCATGACGAGTGTGACCCGTCCCTCTCCCAGGAGATGCATGAAAAGATTTCTGGATCGAAGCTCGTGATTGTACCGGATGCCGGCCACATGGCGTTTGTAGATCAACCGCGGATTTGGATTGATGCCGTGCGCGCTTTCATCGGGACACCGGATAAGGCCGATAAAGGCCACGAATAAGATCAACGGACAAAAACAACAGGCACGAATCCGCCGCCGCTAAGCCTACGCGTCCATTCGCGATTTAATTTCTTAGTTCATTCCCGGTTTCTCCTGCTGCTCCATCCATGTGCTTCCGCGGTCAGACGAAGATAGGTCGCATTTGCAGGCGACCACGTTGTTCACTTAGGATGCGCTCATCTGGTTTCGCGGCGAATCGGTCCGCTGCATCGAGGACCTTTGGTAACAAATGGATATCGCCTACGGTGGCCAGGAAGATACCGGGCCGGGCCAGAACCCAATGAATGGCAGCGTCAATGTCGCTTTGTTCTTCAAATGGTTCGTACCAGGTAGAATGCGTCCGGTCGCGGCCCCACCACGGGCTCCGCGCGATCGATTTGATCGTAAGCATCGCCACGTTCC
>JAFAVN010000257.1 GCA_019242435.1 Verrucomicrobiota bacterium
ATCACAGGGAATCGCCCGTGACCAAAAGCGTCTTCCGGCCGCCACCCTGCCCAGTTCTTAAGATCCAATTCCACGGCCTGAGAAAACCGGGAAAGATTGATCACTACCAAGATGGTTTGCGTCTCATAGGTCCTGGTGAAAGCCAGCACCTTATTGTTAGTAGGCGATAACATCTGAAGATCGCCGTGACCAAGCGCCGGAAACCGTTTCCGGATCGCGATGATCCGCCGCATCCACCAAAGGAAAGAGGAAAGATTGGTTTCCTGGACTTCGACATTGATGGCTTCGTAATGGAATTCCGGATCGATGTTAACCGGTAAAAACAATGAATGCGGGTTAGCTCGAGAAAATCCGGCGTTCTTGTCTGCACTCCATTGCATCGGCGTACGCACCCCATTGCGGTCTCCCAAGTAGATATTGTCCCCCATGCCTATCTCGTCTCCGTAATAAAGAATCGGGCTGCCGGGCATCGAAAGCAGGATGCCATGGATTAATTCGAGCTTCTTTCGATTATTGTTCAGCAGCGGAGCCAGCCGGCGCCGAATCCCGAGATTGAGCCGGGCGCGGGAATCGCGTGCATAAACCCGGTACATATAATCCCGCTCCTCTTCTGTTACCATTTCCAGGGTCAGCTCGTCGTGGTTGCGAAGGAATATGGCCCAATTACAGTTGCCTGGAATGTTTGGCGTCTGCTCCAGGATATCCACGATGGGATAGCGATCTTCCATGTGGAGGGACATGTAGATCCGCGGCATGATCGGGAAATTGAAAGCCATGTGGCATTCGTTGCCTTTGCCGAAGTAAGCGACGGCATCTTCCGGCCACTGGTTCGCCTCCGCTAATAACATTCGATCCTGATACTTTTTATCGATATGCGCGCGGATCTCCTGCAGATAGGCATGCGTTTCCGGTAAATTCTCACAGCTGGTGCCTTCTCTTTCGAATAAGTAAGGCACGGCATCCAAACGGAGACCATCGACCCCCATGTCCAACCAGAAATCAACTACGTTGAACATGGCTTCCCTGACTTCCGGGTTATCGTAGTTAAGATCCGGCTGGTGCGAATAAAACCGGTGCCAGAAATAGGCGCCCGCTACGGGGTCAAAGGTCCAGTTGCTGAGCTCTGTATCTTTAAATATGACGCGAGCTTCGCTGTACTTGTTTGGGTTATCTGACCAGACATAGTAATCGCGCCAGGGGTCGCCGGACACGGCCCGGCGGGATCGCTGAAACCAGATATGCTGGTCACTTGTGTGGTTCAGGACGAGCTCAGTGATAACTCGCAGACCGGTATCGTGCGCCGCTTCCAGGAACCGGCGAAAGTCGTCCAGCGTTCCGTAGGAGGAATGCACGTTATAATAATCCGAGATATCGTAACCGTCATCCTTGAGGGGCGACGGGTAAAAAGGCAGCAACCAGATCGCGGTTACTCCTAAGTTTTTCAGGTAGTCGAGCTTACTAAACAGTCCTTGGAAATCGCCAATGCCGTCATTGTTGGCATCACAAAAGGTCTTTATGTGGAGCTGGTAAATGATGGCTTCCTTGTACCAGACGGAACTATCAGGTTTTGCGACATCCGTGGTCTCGATCGTTGGAATTTGCATCTGCTTCTGGTGTTCGGTTTGCGGGAGGAATCTAGGGTTCAAAGTTCAAAGTTCAAACCGGGAGTGCAACCCGGAACCTCGAACAATAAATCTTCAACCATGAACCATTCTAAGGGAACAACCCGCGTTGCGTCCGGGCGCGCATCACTTTCTCGACACCGATGGCGAGCGCTGCGATCCGGTGCGGGATCTTTTGTTCTTTGGACCGCTTGATCACGGCTCCAAACGATTGCTCCAGGACTCGGAACAAGCGGTCGACCACTTCTGTCTCGCGCCAAAAGAAACTTTGCAAGCTTTGAACCCACTCAAAATAAGACACGATAACGCCTCCGGCGTTGCAAAGGATATCCGGAATTACAAAAACGTCCTGCCACCGCTCAAAAAATATTTTATCTGCTTCCACCGTGGTCGGACCATTTGCCGCCTCGGCCAGAATGCGACACTGGACCTTTGCCGCGTTTTTTCCATGGATGACGCCGCTGATTGCGGCAGGCACAAGAACATCACAAGGTATGGTCAGCAACTCGTCCGGCGGAAAGCTCTCAGCCCCAGGCAACCCCTCCAGGGAACCATGCTCTTTGGTGTACTGTTCGGCGGCTCGCACATCGATTCCATCCTCATTGCGATAGGCACCGGAAACGTCGCTAATAGCGATCACTTTCATGCCGTTTTTGTGGGTCAATCCTCTGGCCACAATGGAACCGACATTACCGAATCCTTGGACAACTGCCGTCCCGCCAACCAGTTTCAGGTTAATGAGATGAGCGGCGCGCTCAATCAGGTAAACGACGCCGCGTCCGGTTGATTCCCGGCGGCCATAAGTTCCTCCGACACTGAGGGGTTTTCCGGTTACAATCTCGGGTACCGTGTAGCCCTGACGAGCCGAGTAGGTGTCCATGAACCATGCCATGATTTGTTCGTTGGTTCCCATATCGGGCCCCATGATATCGGTATGCGGCCCGATGAAGGGGATCATCTCGGCGAGATATCGTCGGGAAAGTCGCTCCAGCTCGCCCGGACTTAATCGCCTGGGGTCACATTGCACCCCTCCTTTAGCGCCTCCATAAGGCAGACCCGCTAATGCACATTTCCAGCTCATCCACATGGCGAGTGCCGCAACTTCGCCAAGCGTGACCGACGGAGAGAACCGAGTCCCGCCCTTGGTCGGCCCCATCGAAAGGTGATGCTGCACCCGATATCCTTCAAAGACGCGAACGGTGCCGTTATCCAGGCGAACCGGAACCGCCACCGTAATCGACCGCTTAGGAAACATCAGCCGGTCGCGTAGATCGGGGGAAATGTTAAGGTAATCCGCGATGAGTTTGAATTGGTCGCAAGCCAACTGAAAGGTTGGATTTGAGTAGATATGCTGCATAGAACGGCTGAAGAATAAAAGGGCCGCGGCAGGCGGCCCTCTTCATTAAAGTTTTGCACTCTGGTGTCCTGTCCATAAATAGCATAGCTTTCGCCGCCGGCCAGTTGGCGGTTTTTTCAGGACGCGTCCCCACCCCCGCAAAGTCGAAAGACAGAAGTCTTTCCACATTTGGTGCTTGTTATTTATCATTTGTCATCTGTCATTTGCACCGACCAAATGCGTTCCGCTTGGCATGAGATTCTGGATAGCCGCGGCCGGCCGCGGCGCCAATACTATCAATTGCTCGAACACCTCGAGCGATATTCGCGGACCGATTTGACAGAGCTCGAGGAGCGCCTGGAGGCCACCCTGCGAGAGCTCGGTATCTCGTTTGAAGGTTCTAAATCCAACGGCCAAAATACGTGGTTTTCCGACCTGTTACCCCACATTTTTCTTCCAGAAGAATGGGATCTGCTGCAGAAAGGATTCCAGCAACGGATCCGGGCGTTTGAGCTTTTTCTGCAAGATGTGTACGGGCAACGGGAAATTCTGCGTCAAGGCGTGCTCCCCATTCCGGTGGTCCTCGGTAGCCCGCAATATCATCGGAGCGCAGTTGGCTTGCGGCCGCCGAAAGGCTTATTCCTGCACCTGAGCGGCCTCGCTCTCTGCCGGGACGAAGAAGGCAGCCTCACCGTCAAGAACCACTACTTCGGGCATGCTTCCGGCCTTTCCTACATGATTCAGAACCGGCGGCTGCTTGCCCGGGTGGTTCCCGAGCTTTTCGTGCATCATCGGGTGGAATCCATCGCTCAGTTGCCCACGGAGATCCTGATGCGTTTGCGAGCCATGTCGTCGCGCCCAGACCCGGCGGTGGTCCTCTTAACTCCGGGAGTAGCCAGCGCGGTTTATTCCGAGCACAGCTTTTTAGCGCGCCGAATGGGAATTCCCCTAGTGCAAGGCGAGGATTTGCTGGTACTGGATGGCAACCTCTTTCTTAAAACCGTCTCGGGCTTGGAGCGAATTGACGTTGTCTACTCCCGGGTCGCGGACCCGTGGCTGGATCCTTTGGCATTCAATCCAGATAGCCGGCTCGGAGTACCAGGCTTGGTGCATTGTCTTCGGAGAGGAACCGTCATTGTAGTCAACGCGGTCGGCGCTCACCTTGCAGACGACCGGAGTTTACTACATTTCGCGAATTCTATTATCCGATTTTACCTCGGTGAGTGGCCGATCCTGCCAACGCTCACCACCTATTGGTTGGGCGATCTGGACCAGCGCGAAATGGTCATGGAAAACTTAGATTCGTTTCAGATCAGGGCATTGACAGGTGAACGGTTTCTGGCGTTGGACGAAGTTGAGAAAGGAGCCGCCGAAATCGAGGCCGAAGTCCGTAAGGCGCCTCATCTTTACGTAGCACAACCGCTGAACGACGCGGCCAGGAGCCTCTGTTTTGTAAAAGGCAAACAGGTCGAACGGCTTCAGGATCATATCGTTTACGGCATGCACGATGGTGAGGCGTTCAACCTCTTCCCTGGTGCGCTTACCCGGTTATCGTCATCGAAAAACGGACGAACCGAATCAGAACATGGCGGAGGCGGTAAAGACACCTGGGTCGTCAGTGTACATACTGCCACGTCCACTCCCGCGCCTGCCTTTCGCCGGCCTTGGATGCTGCCAGTCCGGCAGGTAACCAGCAGGGTAGCAGAAGGTTTTTACTGGCTTGGTCGCTATCTCGAACGAGGCCTCCATGTCTCGAAGATGATCCAATACATCGAGACGATCGAGATGGAAGAGCTCAGTCTCGCCGAACGGAAATTGTACCGTCCAATCTGGAACCAGTTGCTGCCGCCGTTAGAAACCCCCGGCCGGCGGGGCCGGCGCGGTATCAATAGCGTCACAGAACGTTATTGTCTGATGCTGGATCCGGACCAGATCGGTTCGGTCGTAACCATGGTCCGCCGAGCCTTGGTCAACGCGAACTCACTGCGAGAAGTGATTAGTCCCGAGGCCTGGGCAGTGCTATCACTCTTGCGAACTCAATTTCAACGCCGGCGCCTTAATAGGAATGCCTCCGAGGCCGAAGCCAAGATCCAGACTCGTCGCGTGGCAGACGCCGTGTTGGCCCACATCCCTCAGTTTTTCGCGACCGCTCAGCAGACCATGCTGGCGGACGACGGCTGGCGCTTTTGCGAGCTCGGTATGTATGTCGAGCGAGCGATTACTACGGCTAATGCGGCATTTAGCGTTGCTTCTTCGGTCCGCCGCGCCCATCAAGAGCGGCCGGCCCTCGATATCGAGCTCTCGGTTTTCCTGCGGTTATTGGGCTGCCGAGACGCCTACCGCCGAATTTATCAGACTCGTTCCGAACCTGCGCCTGTGCTCGAGTTTCTTTGGCAGAATGCAGCCATGCCCCGTTCGGTCATGTACTCCCTCCAGCAATGCACCAGCATCCTGAGCACCTCGTTACCGAAGAACTCGCCGCCAGCCACCGCCGCACTCAATTTCTTGCAGGACCTCGTGCGCCAGGTCAGACGCCTGGATTGGTACTCTTTCTTTCTGGAATTGGAAGAATCGCCCGACCGCGTCCTACAGGCCGATGAGCTGGTCGCTCTGACCGATCACCTATTCGCGCAAATTGAGCAGTTGCATTACGTGATCGCCGATAACTTCTTAAATCATCAGAGCATCATCTCAGAGCCGGAGCCGACTTTGTTTGGGTGACGGGGCAACACTTGCGGCGCCCGGAGTCTGGCAATCCCGAGGCAATACGACCACCCGGGATAAGTCACGTACGACATACTCCTAACCTGACCTATCTGACCCATACGACCTACCTGTCGGCGTAGACCCCGCAGGCTCGCTCGCCCCTACGCCTCCGTACTCGCTTCTATCCGCTAGCTCCTGTACTCTACTAAGTTTCCCCATGAAAGCTCCGACTCGAACCCAGGAATTTTGCAAGGCCGCTCTTACCAATCGAGACCAGTTCTGGGCTGAGCAGGCCCAGGCGATCTACTGGCATCGGCCGTTTGACCAAATATGCGATTTCACGCGCCCACCTTTTGCTCGGTGGTTCGTCGGCGGCCAAACGAACCTTTCCTACAATGCGATCGATCGGCACTTGGCAGACCGGGCAAATCAGCCGGCCCTGCATTTTATCTCAACAGAAGTAGAAACTGAGGCCACCTACTCATTCCAAAATACTTACGAAGAAGTAAATGCCTTCGCAGCCGTCCTGCAGTCGCTTGGCGCCCGGCGCGGAGACCGAGCCGTGATCTATCTGCCAATGATCCCCGAAGCCGTATTCGCCATGCTGGCGTGCGCCCGCCTCGGAATCATTCATTCCGTCGTATTTGCGGGCTTCGCGCCGGCTAGCCTCGGCACACGGATTGATGATGCGGAAGCCTCAATTCTGATTACCGCTGATACCGGCCTTCGTGGGGGTAAGGTGATCCCTCTTAAGCGGTTGGCCGATGACGCGATCCGTCTCGCGAAACTGCCGCCCAAACGAGTCCTCGTGTGTGATCGCGGGCTCGATCCAGACATGCCCTGGACCGAAGGCCGGGACTACAGTTATTCGGAGCTGCGCGCAAAACATCGCGATGAAAAGGTTCCGGTCGAATGGTTGGAAGCCACGGATTCGAGCTATCTCCTTTATACATCAGGGACGACCGCGAAACCAAAAGGGATCCAGAGGGACGTGGGCGGGTATGCGGTAGCCCTGGCCACCTCGATGAAATATCTTTTCGCGGGTGAGCCCGGCCAGGTGATGTTCACCGCTGCTGACGTCGGTTGGGCCGTCGGCCATTCCTACGGTGTCTACGGACCAATGCTCCACGGGATGACCACCATCCTTTATGAAGGACTGCCGATTAAACCGGACGGCGGTATCTGGTGGAAGATCGTTGAGCGCTATCGAGCAGCCATCATGTTCACCTCGCCCACGGCTATTCGCACTTTAAAAAGACAGGATCCGGCTCTTCTTCGAAAGTACGATACCGGCAGCCTGCAAAGACTCTATTTGGCAGGCGAGCCCCTGGACGAGCCCACCTGGAAATGGATCAGCGACGCATTACAGGTCCCTGTCATCGACAATTATTGGCAAACCGAAACGGGTTGGCCGGTGCTTGCCCTATTGCCAAAGGTAGAGCCGCCGAGCATCAAGCCTGGATCTCCCGGAGTTCCGATGCCTGGGTACGACGCACGCATTGTTGATCCCGTAACCGGCCGAGACTTACCACCAAATCAAAAAGGCATTCTTGCCTTAGGCCTGCCTTTGCCACCCGGGTGTATGCCTACGGTTTGGAAGGATGATAACTTATTTGCCAACCACTACTGCCACCGCTTTTCCGAGGTATCGCTCTATTCAACCTTCGATTATGCGATCCAGGACGAAGACGGCTATTTCTTTATCCTGGGACGTTCCGATGATGTTATCAACGTCGCCGGCCATCGCCTCGGTACTCGGGAAATCGAAGAGACCATTTGTTCGCACCCGGCTGTGGCCGAAGCAGCGGCGGTCGGAGCGATCGATGAACTCAAGGGCCAAGCGGTTCATTGTTTTGTGGTGGTGAAACGCTCGGAGGATTACCCGAATCCAGCTAGCGAAGACCGTCTGAAAAAAGAGATTGAATCGACGGTTGTTTCACAGCTCGGTGCCTTTTCTCGCCCGGCTGCCATTCACGTTATCCGGGCGCTACCCAAAACCCGGTCCGGCAAAGTTCTTCGCCGGGCAATCCTGGCCGCTGCCGAAGGCCGTGAGACCGGTGATTTGAGTACCCTGGAGGACCCGGTCGCACTTGATGCCATTCGGGAAGTAATCGAGCGGAGGACCGGTGATCGATAATCAGTCTCCAGTTATCGATTGGTACCATTCATTAAGTTCTTTCAAGGCATTCTGATTACTGACTAGTGGTTACTGATTACCGGTCACTTGCTCACACAGGCGGTTTGCTTTCTCGCTGCCAAATGGCATATGACTGGCTTTCAGGGCATGCTCTTCCGCGTTTCTCACACTACGGACTATCACTACACGGCGCCGGTCGCGGAAGCATACCTCGAGTTACGCCTGAAGCCATTGAACCGGCGGGATCAAGCGGTTAAGCGGCACACTCTCAACTTGGAGCCGATGACTGAAACGTCTGAATACGAGGATTACTTTGGCAACCAGGTATCTGTTATCTCCCTCCCCTTCAGACATTCACGGCTGACAATTGAAAGTGAGGCGGTAGTCAGCACATCCCGACAGCCCTTACCCGAACAGAGTCTCGCGCTCAGCGTGCAAGAGGCTAGACAGATCCTGGCATCAACCTTGCCATTCAGCTTTGATTATTTACAGCCGACCAACATGGTCCGGATCGGCCGGGAAGCCGTTCAATTGGCCAAACGACATTTAAGAGGAAACGCCGTTCTGTCGGCAGGCTTGGAGGGTTTGAATAGGCAGATCCACAAGAGCTTCGAATACAAACAAGGATCCACTCATTTCTCGACCGATCTGGGATTTGTTTGGAAAGAGCGCAAGGGCGTCTGCCAAGACTTCGCCCACGTGATGCTCAGCGTGCTTCGTACCGCCGGTTTACCGGCACGGTACGTCTGCGGTTACATCGAGACTATGCCCCCAGGCGGAAGCGCGGATGGTTCCCCTGCTCTTATCGGTTCAATTGCCACCCACGCCTGGGTCGAAGTGCTCGTCCCAGGACAAACCTGGGTCGCACTCGATCCCACAAACGACTGCTGGTGCGGTGAACAGCATGTCGCCGTTTCTTTCGGGCGCGACGCCGGCGACGCTGCCCCGGTGCGCGGCATATTTAAGGGTACGGGACGCCAATCAATGAAGGTCCGGGTCCGGGTCCGCCGCCTCAAGGCTGGTACCCGCCCATCGCAGATGACAATGACTGGCGCTCCGCGCATGGCAAATGACAAATGACAAATGACGAATGACAAATTCAGAAAGGCATCACTCCCAACTTATGTGACATATCCGACCTATATGACCTATCGAAATCGCCGTCGGAGATCCTCGTCCAGTGAGGCTCTTAGCTTCTTTCAATTTGTCATTTGTCATCTGTCATTGGCGCGTAGCGCCTCCTATGCGAGTCCGGATCGAAAACTGGATTAAATATTCTTACGAAAAGCCTGTCAGCTTTTCGCCCCATCGGGTTCGACTTTTCCCGCGCACCGATCAGGCAATCGTGACTCACCAGTTGCGGACGGAGGTTAATCTGCCGGCAGATGTCCAATACCGGCGCGATCTTTTTGACAACCTGATCGCAAATTGTTTTCTCTCGGAAGCGTCCGATATCCTTGAGCTCCGAATTCACCTGGAAGTAGAGCTTTGGCCTAAAAATCCCTTCCATTTTCTCCTGGCGCCCCGCGCCACCGAAATTCCTGTCCAATATTCAGCTGAAGAAGCCAGGGTGCTGGAGCCGTTTCTAACCATTAAACCCGAAGAAGATTTTGATCCGGAAGCTCTTTGGCAGCTGCGGAAACGTAACACCGTGGAAGCTTTGGTGGACCTCGCTAAGACCCTTCATAACGAAATCGCCTACGAAGTCCGTGAGCAAGGTGACGCTCGCCCTCCGGCGAAAACCGCAGAGTTGCGCTCGGGGGCATGCCGAGACACCGCCCTGTTATGCGCTACCATCATGAGGAAACATGGACTAGCTGTCCGGCTGGTGAGCGGTTTCTTGTGCGACTTTCAGGTCGATATCCCAGACCGGCGCACCGACAGCGCACTGCACGCTTGGATAGAAGTTTTCTTGCCCGGAGCGGGTTGGCTCGGCATTGATCCCACGAACGGCACATTTTGCGATCACCGATTTATTCCGACCGCCGTCGGCGTGTCGATGGGTGATATCGCCCCAATCGAAGGTAGTTACTTCGGCCACGAGAGAGTCTCATCCATCTTCGAGTCCGACTTGGGATTGCATTTGGTAACCGAGAAAGATCCACACCAGCTTGCCAATAAAGTAGAACGGGCTCTGCAGAGCAATGGAGTATTGCTTACCATGGGTGGAGAACCCACGTATGTTCCGCAACGTCCTGATGGGCCGGAGTGGAACTTTGCAGCGGTCGGTCCCACAAAACTCAAATATGCCTACTCTTTCGCCAAAAGCATCACCGCAGAAATCTGGCCAGGATCACTGCAACTTTACTCTCCCGGAAAACTTTATCCGGGCGAAGTCAATCCGCGTTGGGCATTGCATGTGTTACGCCCGGCAACGCCTTTTGAACTCTCTCGAAAACTCCACGAGTCGAAGCCCGACGAGAAGCTGGCCAAACAATTCCGCGATGGGATCGTGGAACAGTTGAGCATCGACGATCGCTGGCTAAGAGCCACTGATCCAAAAGAGCCCAAGAAACCGATCTGGGTTTTACCTTTGGATGCCGTCGATGGGCGCTGGAAAACCGAGAGATGGAATTTCCGGAAATTCGAGTTAACCGCGGCGGATGGCCCTAGCGGGTTACGTTTGCCGCTGGGCGATTTACCTCCGGATTCATTGCGCCGCGCCTTAGTAATTGATCTGGCTGCCGATCATCTTGACCTGTTCTTACCACCGCTATTGACCGAACCCTTCGAACAGTTGGTCCGGGTTTGTTCTGAACTCCTGCGTTCCGTTGCCGTGAATTGGCAAGGTTATGCCCCGGTAGATTTGCCATTTGACTGGTGTCACCTGGTATTCTCGGCTGACCCAGGTGTTTTAGAAGTAAACCTGCCGCCCTGTACGGAATGGAAATATTACCAGGACTGGCTTGATAAGCTAACCAGAATCGGCGATTCAGTCGGGTTACGCTCCTATAAGGAAAGCGGCGCGGTCCTCGGCACCGGTGGCGGTAATCACATCCTGTTTGGAGGGGTCGATGTCGAGCAGAACCCATTTTTTACACGGCCCAGTTGGGTCGCCTCCATTTTACGTTACTGGCAGCGGCACCCTGCCCTTTCCTATCTATTTACAGGAGCATACGTGGGACCATCCGCCCAGGCGCCTCGCCCGGACGAGAGTGGCCAGATGTTGCTCGATTTGGAATTAGCCTACCGACAACTGGAAAAACTGCCGCCGGGAGATCAACGTAGTGCTATTAATGAGATCGTCCGCCATCTCCATGTTGACAGTAGCGGTAACAGCCATCGCAGCGAGATTAGCTTCGACAAGTTCTGGTGTGGACCGGCCGGATTTCAAGGTCTGATCGAGTTCCGGGCAGTGGAAAGTTTACCGCGGCCGGAATGGGCGTCGACGGTAGCTCTCCTGTTCCGTTGCCTGTTGTGCTACCTTCTGGAAAAACCTTGTAATGCGAGCCTGAAAGATTGGCGCGACGATCTACATGATCAGTACTTCTTGCCCACACCGCTCTGGATGGATTTAACCGATGTGCTAACCGATCTGGCGCAGTTTGGGTTCGGATTTGATCCGTCCTTACTTCGAGAAATTTGGGAATGGCGATTTGCTCAGATGTTGTGCTTCGAAGGGCTCACGGTACGTCGTGCGCTGGAGGCTTGGCCGCTGCTTTCCGATACGCCGATTGACGGAGGAACAACCAGCAGGTTCGTTGATGCATCGGTTTTGCGCGTGGAGCTGGCGATGACCTCAGAGGCTTATCGTAACTTTGCGATTTACATTAATGGCCGGCAACTTCCCTTTCGGTCGATTTCACCGCGCGAGCTGATAGCGGGGTTGCGTTATCGAGCAACCGGGTTGTATCCCTCGTTGCATCCCCGAATCCCGGTTCAACTGCCTCTGGAGTTAACCCTGGTGAACCGGGAGAACGATCAACCGGTCCACGCTTTTATCCTGGAAGCCGGCCAATCTTCATTCACAGAACGAGCCCTCGCCGAATTTGTTCGTAAACAACCTCTCGAGCCCAGTGTCCCCGGCCTGATAACTTGCGACCTCCGAATCGAAGAATCGCTTTTCGTGGAGAGGAGCTAGTGCACCAAGTCGGTAGCTGACCATAACTAGTCGCCTGCCGCGGCCTGGTGGGCGAACCTCCAGGCGGTTTAATGTCGCCGCGCCAGCAAGCGTTTTTACCCCGTGATTCGCCCAGCCCCCAAGCCGCAGTCAGTGAAACAACGATGCTCGCCACCGTCGCCGGCCCTACCATACCGAGAGCAAAGATCAGCTCTTTCGACTACTGAATTAATTTTGCGATAAGGCGCGATTTCCTCCTCTCATCACAGGGGCGAAAAAATTCACGTCCAATGTGTTCGCTTCGGCTTCAGCACCTGCGCGGCCCAGGTGGAGATAGTCCGGTGTCCCGTTCGGATCGCTATGAGTCGCGTATTGAGGCAACAAGATCTTTGTGACCGGGTCGCACGTCGCGTCGAAAAAATCCGCCGTGCTGTCGAATGAGCCTGGAGTCAGGATGTAGGCATTGATCTCATCGTGCGCAGCGTATGTTGCCGGTCCCGTGCCTGCCTGACCGATGTTCGATATAAGGGTTGACCCAATTGCCTTGATCCCGCGCGCACGCAGTATGCTCACCATATTTTGCAGCGAAGCGATGCTCTGGGCCGGGGGAACACCATCGCCAAAGTCGTTCGTCCCGATGTAGAAAATCACATCAGTGATTCCGCTGACCCCAAGAATGTCACGACTGAACCGCTGGGGCAACACTTGTCGGAGCGGTAG
>JAFAVN010000346.1 GCA_019242435.1 Verrucomicrobiota bacterium
AGTTGCCGGTGTCCAGAAGCGCTACACCCAGCCGACCGCCCACATTTTGTTCAATAGCGGCTAGCTGCTCCTTCTCCGGATTCACGGCGTCCAACTCTTCCGCCGCGTAGAGAGCGCTTCCAAAGCCCAATCGAATAACGACGACCAACAACATCCATTTGCACATAGTCAGATTCATGAAACGCGGGACAGCTTACCTAGGGTTGCGGCGACCACAACGAAGCATGGCTGTATCGGCGTGTGGCGGGCGAGGGGAAGCCCGCTACTTATCGTTTCGAGTAGGGCTCACAGGACACATAGGTCTCATAGGACAAATAGGGCAGATAGGACACATAGGACAGATAGGACACATAGGACAGATAGGTCACGTGAGCGGCAGAGGCGTATAAGACTTATTTGACCCATAAGACCTATTTGACTCATCGGACCTATCTTCGACCGGTAACCAGTGCGAAGGCTCCTCATTCCTCCACGCCCGATACGCTCACACGCCTCACTCCTCCGCTAACAACCCTCGGGCGCATCTCTCATCCGTAACCAACCCGCTGATCCATTGCCCTCTCAATGCGCCAAGGACCGCTTGCGCCTTGTGTTCACCGCCGGCAAAAGCGATCACTGGAATTTTGGGCGGGCGGGGCAACTGAATACTCGTGACCCGTTCTTGAACGCCGGCCCGAACCAATTCTCCGTTCTTATCGAACGTCCACCCCAGATTATCTCCGACCGCGCCGGATCGCGTTAGCTCAGTCACTTCTTCCCTCGTGATGAAACCGTCGCGATGCAGAGGACAACCAACTCGGACATCACCAATCCCGACAAACGCAACGTCCGCCTTACTGGACAGGTCTTCCACCACCTTATAAAGGCGGTGCCGGACCCATTGCTTACGCTCTTCGGGTGAATCGGCCATAAGCGGGGCCGGTAACAGAAAGCATTTCGTCCCGATCTTTTCCGCAGCCTGAAGGGCGGCGTCATAGGGATTGCTGGCGCCATCGCGGGCAATCGTTCCAACCAATGAGAGTACCCGATGCTGCGGTCGTTCAAAAGAGTTCAGCTCGCCAATTACCGCTTTGATGGTTTGACCCGACCCGAGCGCAATAATTTTTGGTTCAGTCTCGCTTATATAAGTTTCGACAATCTGAGCGGCAGCGACCGCGATCTTTCTCAGAACCTGTTCTCCGCTGTCCTCGTTGACGGGCACCACGTTGCAGGTAACCAGGTTGTAACGCTGGCGCAGTGAAATCGCCAGCTCGAGACAGCTCGCCACCTTATGATAAACCCTGACTTTAACCAGACCGCGTTCGATAGCGAGCGCTACCAATCGTTGTGCCGTAGCCCGTGAAACGTTCAGCTTTTGAGCGATCTCATGCTGAGTGTTCCCCGCGACATAGTACAGCCAGGCGGCGCGGACAGCCACTTCCAGTTTCTCTTCTTGCCTCGGTGAAGATGGATCCATCCCGAATATCTTCTCTAATTAAGTCTCAGATTAGTGTTCCTAACCGGTCCCAAAAATTTTCGCTGCTGCGGTAAAGATCGTTAAAAAGGGATTGCATAGCTTGGTAACGTTCGCGCCAGGCTGGTTTAGGCAAAACCTCTCCGTCATATCGGACCAGACTTGTCACCGCCGAACAGATGTCGGAATAAAATCCGGCCGTTACACCGGCTAAGATCGCACAACCGAGCACGCCGCATTCCGGTTCGCTCGGGACCAGGATCGGCGCATTGTAAACGCTGGCTTTGATTTCCAGCCACAACCGCGTTTTCGCACCCCCGGCGGCTGTGACCATCCGGTCAAGGTGACATCCACGGGCGTTCATCAACTCGATATTCTTCTTCGCCGCGAAAGCGACTCCTTCCAGGACCGCCCGATACAAATGTGCCGCCTGATGCCCACTGGTGAGGCCGAAGAATTGAGCCCGCGAGTTTGGCTGATCCGCAATCCGCTCGCCATTTAAATAAGGCAAAAACAAGAGGCGGTCCGATCCCGCCGGGGCGCCTGCGGCTAGCGACATGATCTGATCATAAGAATGGGTTTCTTGCTGCTGGAATATTCGGCGCACCCATCGCACGGCATCTCCGCTGGCATCCACGATCGTAAAAGCTGCCCACCCCCCGATAATGGCCCGTATATTGGAGATCATCGGATCCGTCGCCGGTTGCTCCGCTAATGTGGTGATGACGGTCGATGTGCCGGTGATATCGCATCCGATCCCGGGTCGAATCACTCCCGCGCCGAGCAAGGAGACCGGAAAATCACCGGCTCCAGTGGCCACCGGCGTTCCCACTCGCAAGCCAGTGCTTTTGGCTGCCTCCTCGGTCACTGTTCCGAGCAATTCTGTTGCCCGGCTGATGCCTGGCAGTTTGCCGGGATCCAGGCTGAACAACCCTAAAAGCTTTTCGCTCCACTTACCGCTCTGAAAATCGAACAGATAACTCGAAGACGCTTCACTGAGGTCAATCTTGCGTTCGCCGGTCAACTTGAAATTTATGTAATCCTTCGGCATCAAAACGGTTCGGGACGCTTCGTATGCTTTCGGGAGATTCTGTTTGATCCAGGCTAGCTTAAAGGCCGGCCAGGCGACGGTGGGCGGGTTGGCTGTGATGCCCCACAAGCTCTCCGCGTCTTGTTCGGCGGAGAAGCGTTCTACCAATTCCCGAGTCCTCTTGTCGTTCCACAGAGGCACTTCTTCCAGTACAAGTTCACCCGCGTCGTCCACCAGCACGGTGCCGTGCATCTGGCCGCAACCAGCAATGGCAGCGATCCGTTCGGCGCTCTTAGGCACCCGGGGTAGCACACTGCGGATGCTGAAGGTCAAACCCTCCCACCAGCGTCGCGGGCTTTGTTGAGACCAGCCGGATCGCGGGATGATTTGCTCAAGCTCTTTGGCAGCAAATGCCAGGATTTTGCCGGCCTGATTCACCAGCGCTGCTCGGACGCTACTGGTGCCGACGTCGAATGCGAGCAGCAGATCTTTGTTCATTCGGCGCAGGATTCGCAGCAGGAGGAACCAATTCTCGGCATTGGCGAATTCAATACTCCGATTCCCGGAGCGAGCGAGGCAAAACTCGGCAAGCGGCTGCTGTAGCGGCCGTATGAGCCTTTGCTCGAGGGGAAAGCAAATGATTGACATATGCTCTGACATAGAGCATAACTCGAAACAGCCCCTAAACTCAAGCCGTCATTCCAATGAAGCGTCTTACTCTCCCCCTGGTAGTCGCAGTTTGCTTGTCCGCCATCAGTGCGTATGCACAGCAAAAGACAGTTACGATCTGTGCCGTGAATAACGCGCCCATGCTCGAACTGAAAAAATTGTCCAGCAAGTTTGAACAGAAGAACCCCGATATAAAGCTGAATTGGGTCATCGTTGAAGAGAACGTTCTTCGACAAAAGGTAACTCTGGATGTCACCCAGCACAGCGGCCTGTATGACCTTGTGTATATCGGCCTCTACGACACCCCAATTTTTGCGAAACAGGGCAATTTACTGCCGTTCGAAAAGCTGCCTGCGGATTACGAAATAGACGACGTGTTCAAGTCGCTCCGTGACGGGCTTTCCTATGATGGCAAGCTTTATGCCCTTCCCTTCTACGGGGAAAGCTCGATGCTGATGTATCGCAAGGACCTGCTACAGGCCAAAAATCTAACGATGCCGGACCAACCGAAGTACGAGGATATCGAGAAGATCGCTGGGGCAGTAGCCGATAAATCGAAAGGCATTTACGGAATCGCCCTGCGTGGCCTGCCGGGATGGGGAGAAAATATGGCGTTCCTCTCTACCTTGGTAAACACTTTCGGCGGAACCTGGTTCGACATGCAATGGCATCCGACCATCGATACTCCCGAATGGAAGAAAGCCATTGGGTTCTATGTCGATCTAATGAAGAAATACGGTCCGCCCGGAGCTACCTCAAACGGATTCAATCAGAACCTGACCTTGATGGAGAACGGTAAGGCAGCAATGTGGATCGATGCGACCGTAGCAGGCGGTATGCTTGAAGATAAGAGGCAATCTAAAGTGGCAGGTAAAATCGGTTATGCTCCCGCGCCAATCGAAGCGACCCCAAATGGATCTCACTGGCTATGGTCTTGGGCAATGGGAATGCCGAAGTCGGCGAAACAGCCGGAAGCCGCCGAAAAATTCGCCGCCTGGGCGACCTCGAAAGAGTACATCGCGCTAGTAGCTGCCGACATAGGCTGGGGTCAGGTACCTCCCGGCACTCGCAAATCAACTTTCGACAATCCAGAGTATCAGAAGGCTGCTCCGTTCGCCGCGACCACTCTTCAAGCCATGCAGACTGCAGACCCGACAAACCCCGCCATAAGGCAGGTCCCATATACCGGTATCCAGTTTGTCGGAATTCCTGAGTTTCAGGCACTGGGCGATCAAGTCGGACAGAATATCGCCGGCGCACTCTCGGGCAAAACGACGGTCGATCAAGCGTTGAAAGATAGTCAGGACGCCGCTCAGCGGACCATGGTCCAAGCGGGATATATTAAATAAGTTCGATGAATAGGAAGGCCGGCCTGCGCTGGCCTTCTTTTTTGCTTGGTTTGACGGCCTCACAAGCGAGACAAGGTTCAGCGGCCTCAATTTTTATATCGGCAGACCCGTCGGTCATTCTATATATTCAGGGTTACTATGAGCGTTCAATCTCCCCCAACCGCTCTCACTGAAGTTCCAGCTCGCGTCCAAAAAGTCGAGCCCGCGGAAAAGTGGCGGCGCTTGTTGATGGCGCCCTCGGTCGTCCCGCTCCTCCTCTGGATGGTCATCCCTTTGGCTTTGACGATCTATTTCTCCTTCATCCATTTTAGCCTGGAGAATCCGGCGGGTAACTTCAGTTTTGTAGGACTCCAAAACTATCAATTCCTCTGGGGCGATTCCAGGTTCGGTACGGCGATCCTCAACACCATCATCTTCCTCGTTTCGGTCCTCGGTATCACAGTGGTGCTGGGAGTCTTGCTGGCGGTGTTATACGATCAAGACT
>JAFAVN010000448.1 GCA_019242435.1 Verrucomicrobiota bacterium
AGATAGGCTGGGTCATACTGGCCGCGAGGGTAAAATAACCGGTGCCGGGACCGAACAATTGGGCCATGGTGAGGGCCTGGCTTCCCCCGTTACCACTCAACGTGAGATTGGGTAGCATGTTAGCGACCGCTACGCCGATCTCAGCGCAAGCGGAATGAAGTTGGGCTTCCGCCGAACGTATATCGGGCCGTTGTTCCACTACTTTGGATGGTAAGCTTACCGGAATATTTTCTGGCAGCCGGAGATCCGCCAGCTCAAACTTTTGCCAGACTCCCTCGCTAGGAAATCGACCGGCAAGTGCCGTCAATAGATCACGCTGTTGAGCAAGCGCTTTTTGGAGAGGAGGCAGAGTGGCTTGGACCTGAGCCAACGCCGTTTCCTGCGTTGCCACATCTGCTCCGGCAATCTGGCCAAAGCTCAGTTGTTTGCGCATGATATTGAGCGTGTCTGTCGCGATTCGGATGGTCTCCTGAGTGGCGTCGATCTGACCGCGAAGGGCGGCCTCTTGTATGGCGGCAGCCACCACATTTGAGGTTAATGTCAGATAGGTAGCTTCGAGCTGAAACTTTTGAGCGTCTGCCTGGGCTTGTAGTGATTCCACAGTGCGCCGGTTCAAACCGAACACATCGGGAACATAGGAAATACTAAGCTGAGTGGTGTAAAGACTGTAGTAAGGGTTTCCCGTATTCGCGACAGGGGTAATCGTAGCGGTCGCGGTTTTGTTCCGACTGGGCGTGAAATTGGCCGAGATGCTTGGGTAATAATAGCCTTTTTGTGCCCGTACGTTCTCCTGGGCGACGCGCAAAGCTGCCTGTGCAGACTCCAGGTTGGGATTGTTCCTGATCGACTCGTCCAGCAGTTCGTCAAGAGCCCTGGAATGAAATAGTCTCCACCATTGGCCGGGTATATCCAAGCCTTCAACGAACCGTTGTGGCTCGCCGCCTTTCACATTGGCGCCGGCAGTGCGGGGTGCCAGACGTTCCGGGGTATAACCGTTAACGGGAGGCGCTGCCGGCAGACGAAAGTCGGGCCCCACCGCGCAGCCGGCTAAAACTGCTACTGCGGCGAGCAGTGTATTTCGTGCTCCAAAACCCATTCCATGCGTCCAGGGCGGCCGAACGAAACCCGGTTGTTTTGAAGAGAGCTCCTGATCATTCTGAAACGCTGTGGACAAAGCACGCTCTAGAGAACGACGACGAGTACGAGGTTCCTTCCGAGAAACTAGTCGCATGGGGAGTTTATTTTACTGCGGCAAGCTCACGAGCGGCTTTGATTGGTTGTCGGCGACCTCGACGCGAGAACAAATCGATCAGGACCGGCAAGATCACCAGGATCAGCACTGGAGCGAGGAGGATTCCCCCTACGACCACCAGGGCGAGAGGCCTCTGTACTTGAGAGCCAATCCCGGTCGACATAGCAGCCGGCAATAGTCCAACACAGGCAGCCACACAAGTCATCATGACCGGGCGCAACCGCATCTCGCACGCTCGCACCAGAGCAGCCGAGCGGCTTAAGTCGCCTCCAACTAACTGGTTGAAATAGGAAATCACGATGATGCCCTCCATGACGGAAATACCGAAGAGACCGATGAACCCGATGGCGGCAGAGACACTAAATGGTGTGCCGGTAATAGCGAGCGTAAATATCCCCCCGACCAGCGCCATCGGCATCACGCTGGCCGCAAGCAATGTGTCTACAAACGAGGAGAAGTTGAGCCAAAGGAGCAGCACGATCAGCAGCAAGCTCAAGGGAACGACAATCGCCAGGCGACCCATTGCTTCCTGGAGCTCGCCGAACTCTCCGACCCATTCGATACGTGAACCAGCCGGTAAACGGACATGTTGAGCGATCTTATTCTGTGCTTCGATCACGGCGCCTCCAAGGTCGCGTCCTCGAACACTGAACTTGATTGGGATATACCGTTCCTGGTTTTCGCGGTAGATAAACGAATAGCTTGGAACCAGCGATACCTTCGCGACATCACTTAACGGAATTTGAATGATGCCGCTACCGTTGGGGTTGGCTACTCCAATTGGGATGTGTCGCATCGCGTCCAAACTGTCGCGAAACTCGGGCGCCAATCGCACTACAATAGGGAAGTTTCGATCGCTGCCGAATTCGTAAACGTTGCCTGCAGCCTGCCCACCAATCGCGGTTTGCACTACGGAATTGACATCACCAGGAGCTAGCCCATACCGGGCTGCTAACTGCCGGTTGATATCGATGTTAACAGTGGGTTGTCCGAAAGCATCGAACACGGCAAGGTCGTTCATACCTGGGACATTCGATAAAATGTCCTTGATCTGGTAAGCCGTCTTTTGCAAAGCCTCGAGATCGTTGCCGTAGAGTTTGATTGAGTTCTGGCCTTTTACGCCCGAAGCAGCTTCCTCTACGTTATCCTCGATGTTTTGAGAAAAGTTGAAATCAACCCCCGGGAACTCTCCAACCAGGGCATCGTTCAGTTGCTGAGTAAGTTTCTCCTTGTCCATGCCGGGCGGCCAGGTTTCGAAAGGCTTGAGTGGCACGTTCATTTCGAGATTGAAAAAGCCGGTGGTATCAGTTCCGTCATCCGGTCTTCCAAGCTGAGAGATCACCGTGACGACCTCGGGATACCTCTTGATGAGCCTTCGCATCCGGTTGGCATAGCCTTCGCCTTCCTCGAGTGAGATGGTTGGGGGGAAAGTGGCGCGAATCCAGAAATTGCCTTCTTCCAATTTTGGCAAGAACTCCAGACCGAGTGATCGAGCGGCAAAGACAGCCGCCACAATCAACACGGCGGCACCGCCCAATGCCACGATTCGGTTAGCCAGCATGAACTTGAGAACTGGCGTATAGATTGCTCGCAAAAAACGGACGACGATGGTCTCGGTTTCTTCTACCTGCTCCGGCAGCAGCAGCGCACTCAGTGCAGGTGTAATCGTGAACGTTGCAATTAGTCCGCCGGCGATGGCGTACGCATAAGTTCTGGCCATTGGCCCGAAAATGTGACCTTCCACTCCCGCCAAAGTGAATAGTGGCACGAAGCCGGCGATAATAATGGCCGCCGAAAAGAAAATCGCCCGGTTGACCTCCATGGCAGAGTGGGAAATGACAGCGAACCTGCCGCGCAAATCGAGTGCGATGCGAGCATCGCGTACAGCCGAATAGCGGAACCGATCTTCAGGTTTCTGCGCCAAGTGCCGGAAGATGTTCTCTACCATAATTACCGTCGAATCGACAATGAGACCGAAGTCGATAGCCCCAACCGAAAGCAGGTTTGCTGACTCACCCCGTAATAACATAATAATAATAGCGAAGAACAATGCGAACGGGATGGTCGTAGCGACGATAATGGCGCTGCGTAGGTTGCCAAGGAAGATCCACTGGATAACGAATATCAGAATGACACCCACGATGAGATTGTGGAGGACGGTGCGGGTGGTAATCGCGATCAAATCACTGCGATCGTAAAGCTTTTTTAGACTCACACCAGGCGGAAGAA
>JAFAVN010000485.1 GCA_019242435.1 Verrucomicrobiota bacterium
CTCGTTTTCGAGGCACCATTCGTAAATGGACTCCACGAGACCAGGCGCTTTGTCCCGGTGGACTTCAATAGCCGAATTTATGATGGTGCCTGTCAACTCCATGGCTTTTTGAAAGTTCGGGTGCATTCCGAGCGTTTGTTACACAGACTCCGGAAGATTAGTAAGCAAAACCGAAGCGTTTCCCAGGTGAATGGGAGCAAGCCAGTCTAACTGGAAGTACATCCATGCCGCATAAGTCCAACCCACACTGCCCCAGGGGGCTGAGTTCTCTAGACCCACAGCAGCTTTTTACAGGAAGTAACGAAGGGTTTTTGGAATCGCAAAAAGCCGTTGTGCCAAGCGCCCTCCTTGGCAGCACCGTCAGCATGTGAGAGCGCCATGGGCTGCCAAGGAGGGCGCACGGCACAACACGCTTTGCCATCCCAAAACCCCTTCGTTTCCTCCTGTAAAAAGCTTTTGCAGGCCTTTGCCCAAACGCCTTCCGCTCTCGCATGCTAGATGGCCAAAGCCCAGAGCCTTGCGTCGGAGAACCACCTTCTTTCCCTTCGTTTGCTTCGGTTGGAAAAGTCCGGGTTAAGCGTCAGCCACCCTTTACAGCCCCAACCTCCCCTCGTACTCTGGACCACTCATGAGTGAATTGCCTGCTGCCGTAGGGGTGATCGGGGGGAGCGGCCTATATCAAATCAGTGGATTAACAACACCCGAAGAAATTGAGATCGATACTCCTTTTGGCAAGCCATCCGACTCGATTGTGGGAGGAAAGCTGGCTGGAAAACAGATCTATTTTCTACCCCGTCATGGACGCGGCCATCGCATTCTGCCGACAGAGCTGAATCATCGGGCAAATATTTTCGCCTTGCGTTCACTCAATGTGCGTTGGCTGATCAGCCTTGGGGCGGTAGGTAGCCTCCAACCGCAGTACCATCCGCGAGACATTCTTTTGCCATCCCAATTCTTCGATCGCACCAGTCAACGGGCAGACTGTACTTTCTTTGGAGAAGGAATCGTCGGTCACGTAGGTTTCGACGAGCCGGTCAGCGCCGGTTTGAGGAAGATCATTGCGGATGCTGCGCGCTCGTTGGGCTATCCGGTTCATGACGGCGGGACCTACGTGAACATGGATGGCCCCGCCTTCTCGACCCGGGCGGAATCTGAGTTTCATCGCAAGATGGGATTTGACGTAATCGGGATGACTAATTTACCCGAGGCGAAACTTGCTCGTGAAGCGGAGATGGCCTTTGCATCTATCAGCCTGATCACGGATTACGATTGTTGGAAAGTAGATGAAGAACCGGTTACCGCCCAAATCGTAGTCGGACATCTTATGGCCAATGCTGATGCCGCGAGGCGGATCATTCCGCGGGTGGTCGAACAGGTTCCAGACGAAGCAAATTGGCCGGAGCACCAAGCCTTGGACACAGCACTCATCACTGACCGGAAACTTTGGCCACCGGAAACGATTAAAAAACTAGAAGTCATTCTCAAACGATTCCTTTAGCATGCGATCAGTTCTTACCTCATTCCTCGCACTCCTCAGTCTCACTACTTACCTCGCCGCGGACGAGACATCCGGAACCAGCCCTAGTCCCTCGCCGTCACGTTCTCCGGAGGGATCGCAGCCTGCTGCTCAGAAGCCGGCGACCTGGTTCAGTGTTCACGTGAACGGCCCATACATTGCCATGACGTTCGATGATGGTCCGAGCCCCGAGACGACTCCCCGCCTCCTGGACATCCTGAAGCAACGCAATATCAAGGCGACCTTTTTCATGATCGGGCAGAATGCTCAGCGGAATCCTGAGATTGTGAAACGCATTTTGGCGGAGGGACACGAGATCGGAAACCATTCATGGACTCACCCACAGCTCTCAAAGTTGTCGGACCAAAGAGTCACAGACGAGATCACCAAAACGCAAGATGCCATCAAGGATGCCAGCGGATACACGCCGGTGCTCTTGCGGCCGCCCTACGGTGCAATTACCAGCCGGCAGAAGGACTGGATCGAAAAGCAGTTCGGTCTGAGCATAATCATGTGGTCGGTTGATCCGTTTGATTGGAAACGGCCTGGAGCTTCCGTGATCGAACAGCGGATTCTGGCCGGCGCCCGCCCAGGATCGATTATCTTGTCGCATGATATCCATAAGCAGACCGTGGACGCGATGCCTGCAACTCTGGATGCGCTTGCCCAAAAAGGATTCAAATTCGTGACCGTCAGTCAATTGATCGCGATGAACCAACCAAAAACCAGCCCCTCCCCTGGCCCTGAGTCAAATCCATCGGCCAGCCCGCGGCAAAGCCCCAACAAGAAACGCCCGAGAGTCGCAACCGCGAAATGAGGGTCTTCTGTCCTCAAGGGACAAGTCGATAGCGGCCCCAGAATCTCTAGTCAATTAGAACGGATGCAATTTGCACAGGAAATCCGCCGCGACAGCGCGCGAGCACGCGCGTCCTCCAAGCCCGGATTTTTCAACACCAGTGCCTCGTGAGAACATGGTCGTCGAAGCATACCTTGAAGCTCGAGCACGCCTAGCGGGTGTCCTCGGTAACCTGATCTCCCTTGCCCGCGAGACCGATGAGACGACTGCCACCATTGAAACCCTACAGAACCTCAGTCGCAGCCTACTCGAACCATTGCTTTTTGTCGTCGTCGGCGAAGTAAAGGCCGGTAAGTCCTCTCTATTGAACGCTCTCTTTGGCCAGGAGTTCTGCAAGGTCGATGTACTGCCGGCTACTGATAAGATTTACGTTTTCAAGTATGCCGACGCGGATCGGGACGTCCCGGTTTCCGATCATCTCACTGAGCGATACCGGCCAATTGAGTTCTTGAAGAACTTCAATATTGTCGACACGCCCGGCACCAATACCATCGTTGCCACGCACCAGGAGATAACAACTAGTTACGTTCCCCTGGCGGATCTGATTGTTTTTGTCTTTTCAGTTGTGAATCCGTGGGCGGCGTCAGCGTGGGAGTTTCTCCGTTTGCTCGGCAACCGATGGAAGAAAAACATCGTGTTCGTTCTGCAGCAGGCAGACCTGCGTTCCCCCGATGAGGTCCAGGTCATCATCAAGCATCTCGATCAAACGATCTTGCAGATACTGGGTTCAAGTTGCCCGATCTTCGCGGTATCGGCGAAAAAAGCTCTCCGAGCCAAGCTAGAATCCGTTCCAGCCGACAATGAGCTATGGCAAGAAAGCAACTTTGCCGCCTTAGAAAACTGGATTTCGAAAACAGTAACCCAGAGCGAGCAACGCGGTGGAAAGCTGCATTCCACTGCTCAGACCGGTCAAGTAGTCGCAAATTCAATCCAAGCCAAGCTTCAGGGGGCACTCGAGGTATTGAAATCGGACCAAGAGAAATTGGGGCATATTCGTCGCTCCTTGGAATCGCGGAAGGACCAAACCCTGAGACAAGTAGGCGGCTTCATCCGCGAGATGGAAATGGCTTACGATACCTGCCGTGAGCACGGCGAAAAGCTGCTCGAAGAGCGGTTAGGCTTCGTTCAGACTTTTAAAATGATTTTCTCTGGCGGCAAGTGGGAGAAAGATTTTCAGGATCAGGTAGAAGCGGATGTTAAAGCCAAAATTCAATCCAAGATCGAACAGGCTCTTGGTCTGTTAGAAACTGATCTTCGCGGCATCTGGCAAGACCTGCAGGAACGGGTGCAATTGCATTTCGAAGCCGATACGAAAAGACAGGTTAGACCCGCTTTGCCGAGTTTCATCAGCCAACGCGGCATCATCTTGCAAAAGCTGCAACTGACTTTGTTGGAGCAGATGTCGGATGCAAAAATCAAACAACAACTGCAGAGTTGGTTCGGAGAGACTGCGAGATGGCTTCGAGTACCGGTAGGAGTTGCCGCAGCCGGGGGTATATTCACGATTATTGCAGCGCTGGCGCATGCCGCTGTTTTAGATGTGACTGGAACCGTTGCCGGCCTGGCTGCATTGTCGGGGACGTTGTATGCCGTCTTCAGGCGCCGCCATATTCTGCGCGAGTACCGATTACGGATGGATGAAAAACGGCAAGAGTTATCCGAGGCGGTAGACGCGCAACTGAGGCACGCAATCACTGCTTTCTATCACGAAGTGGCGACTGCATTTGCTCCTCTTGAGACCTTTTGCGAAGCCGAAGCCCATCGTTTGGTCCCGTTGAAAGATCGAGCCGACCAGATCGAGCGAGCGCTGATCGAGTTCAAAGGGGCGACGTACAGTAGCCCGTGACGACCAACGAGAGAATTTTGCGCTACCGGCATGTGCGATCAATGGATTGCCGGAAGTGAGGGCGTAATGGCGTACCGCGTTGTCGGCGTTTCCAGCGTTCTCGGTTTCCACCGGGGTTCTCGGTCTGGACTCGCGCCGTCCCTTATGGCAGGCTCCGCAACGTTTTTTTAATGAGCAGTTTTTTCGAGGACGAAGTTGACGACGAGTTCGAGCACGAGTCGAAGCGCCGGGCGAGTACTTTTAATTCCCGAGAACAAACGCAATTCGGAGAAGGGACAGCACTCCAGTTTCCCAAAACTCGATTACCATGCCAGTCGAGAACGAGGCCGACGACGAGTACACAGATGATTCGAAGCGCCTAATGAGCCGTTTTTTGCGAAGATTGATGAGTGCCACGGCGATGTGGATTATCGCGCTCATCGTGGTATTCGCGGGGTACGAGCCGGCGTTCTTTCTTCTGGTTACCACTCTAGGTCTGGCCGGCCTCTGGGAATATTTCCAGATGATCGAAAAGTCTGGGATGCGCTGTTTTAAAGCGTTCGGGATGTGCTGCGGGGCAGCCTATTTTATCGGCGGTTTTCTCTTCTTTCGCGCCCATGGATTCGGGGCGGATTACGATTTCGAAACCCTGGTTGTAATTGTGTTCCTGTTCGGTGTATTCGCCCGCCAAATGTTCCGGCCCATCACGAAACAGGCCCCCCTGGAGACAATGGCATATACCTTGTTCGGGCTGCTATACGTCTCATGGCTGTTCAGTTTCCTGACAAAGATCATCTATATATTCCCTCGAGCCGCTGATGGGCATCCAACCGGCCAATTTTACGTGTTATACCTCGTCATCGTCACCAAGTTCAGCGACATGGGAGCTTACCTGGTCGGCAGCAGAATCGGTCGTCATCTCATGGTGCCTCACATTAGTCCGGCAAAGACCTGGGAAGGGTTCGTTGGTTCACTAGGGTTTGCAATTCTGGGAAGTCTGCTTTCTCTGTTGATATTGTCGAACCAGCTAAGCGCATTAAACTGGTTGCATGCCTTGCTCCTCGGGTTACTAATCGGTCTGGCTGCTGTGGTTGGCGATCTTGGCGAATCCATTTTAAAACGGAGTACCGGGGTTAAAGATTCTGGTTCAGCATTGCCAGGAATAGGTGGTGTGCTGGATCTTATCGATAGCCTCTTGTTTACTGGCCCTTTGCTTTATTTTTATCTTAGGCTGCTGGCCCGATGAGAAAACGCCGTGTCATTCTCCTAGGGGCAACAGGGTCGATCGGCACTAGCGCGATTAAAGTCGCGGAGTCGATTCCGGAACGCATGGAGATCGTGGGGATGTCCGCCCATCGAAACGCGGAGCTGCTCGCCCAGGCAGCCAACCGAACACGGCCGAGCGCTGTCTGTCTGGTCGAGGAAAGCCAACTCCCGGTGCTTCGCAGTAAGCTCGATTATTCACCTGAGATTCTGGTCGGCCCGGAGGGGTTGGAAACGCTTGCCCGAAGCACTGGCGTTGATCTGGTATTGGTCGCTATCATCGGCACGACGGGTTTGAAACCGGCGCTGGCGGCGATCGAATCCGGAAAAGACCTCGCAGTAGCCAGTAAAGAGATACTGGTAATGGCGGGAGAGATTGTGATGGCTCGCGCGGTTGAACGCGGCGTCAAGGTGCTACCTGTCGATAGTGAGCACAATGCCATTTTTCAGTGCCTGGAGGGAAAGCCGAAACAGGAAGTGAAGACGCTCATATTGACGGCGTCAGGAGGTCCGTTCAGAAAGTTGAGTTCGGATCAGCTGAGTTCGGTCACCGTGGCCGACGCGCTGAACCATCCGACCTGGAAAATGGGACGAAAAATCACCATCGATTCAGCGACCTTGTTCAACAAGGGCCTTGAGATGATCGAGGCTCGCTGGCTGTTCGATGTGCCGGTCGACCGGGTTGAGGTATTAGTTCATCCGCAGAGTATCGTACATTCGATGGTTGAATTTGTGGACGGCTCGCTTCTGGCGCAGTTGAGTCACTCCGACATGTGTTTTCCCATTCAATATGCTGTGACCTGGCCGGAACGAGTCCCCAATGCGTTGAAGCCGCTGCGTCTGGCAGAGCTTGGCCGGCTCGAATTTGAGGCGCCTCGTTACGACACATTCCCGGCGTTGGGCTTAGCCAGACGCGCAGGTCAGGCCGGAGGAACGCTGCCCGCGGTTCTAAATGCAGCTAACGAGGTCGCCGTTGAAGCGTTCTTAGAGGGCCGGATCCCGTTCCCAAGGATCTGGTCTTTGGTAGAGCACGCGATGGACCAATCTGAGAATTTTGCGCGACCCAGCCTGGATGATATACTCCAGGCTGACGGCCAGGCTCGCGATTCGGTTCGGGAGGCGCTGAGTCGAGATAGATTATGATCGTTCACATTTTAAGGGTAGGGTTGATCATTTTTGAGGTCCTGCTCATTTTTAACTTACTAATCATCGTCCATGAGCTAGGACATTTTCTTGCAGCCCGCTGGCGAGGGCTGCATGTAGAGAAATTTGGGGTATGGTTCGGACGTCCCATTCTCAAACGCGAGATCGGCGGTGTCGAATTCAGCCTGGGCTGGATCCCTGCCGGCGGCTTCGTCTTGTTGCCCCAAATGGCGACCATGGAAGCGCTGGAAGGCAAATCTTCCGGTTCCCAATTACCGCCAATCAAGCCGCTGGATAAAATCATCGTAGCAGCAGCGGGACCGCTCTTCAGTTTTCTACTGGCACTCGTTTTCGCAACGATTGTCTGGATTGTCGGACGTCCAATGGCCGAAGCCGATACTACCACCGTCATCGGCTATGTTGCGCCGGACACGCCGGCTGCCAGGGTCGGGTTCAGGCCTGGTGACAAGGTTCTCGCGGTCGACGGGCACCCCGTGAACCGGTTCAACGGGATGGTAGACAGTATCACCTGGTACGTAGTCCGGAGCGAAGGGGCAGTGATTCCCTTCAAGGTTCAGCGAGGTGACCAGATTTTGACTCTCAATTCCGGCTATGAAAAACCGGAGACAGCGGGCTGGGAACGCAAATCATTGCGCCAAGTAGGGTTACAACCGGCCATCACCCCGATCGTGGCGAAAGTGGCTCCGGGTTCGGAAGGTGCCGCGGCTGGGCTTCAACCCAATGACGAAGTTGTCGAAATCGCCGGGCAAAGGATTTATTACATCGAGCAGCTCTCGGAGTGGGCTCAGGATCATCCCGGAAAACCGCTTCCGCTGACGGTCATTCGGGACGGCCAAACCTTTCATTTCGACATGAAGCCGGGGCGGGTTGTGATCTCGGGTGTGATCAAGAATAGTCCGGCTGACGTAGCTAAGCTGCAGGCCGGCGATAAAATCATCGCGCTGAATGATCAGCAGGTTTACGACATGGACGCCATTAACCGGTACGTGGAGGCGAACCCGGACAAGGTCCTTTCGCTTACGGTTCAACGTGGCGGCGAACCGATCACCATGCGGATCCGTCCGGCAACACCGGATCATCCGGTCAACGTGGACGGCAAAAACCATCCGATCATTGGGATCTATTCAAGCGAGAGCGGCGTGGATGGGATCACGTGGGATGCCGGCGGCAGGATGACCACTGCCCATATTTCACCGGTCGAACAAATCTCGGCAGGCTTAGAGACGATTACCAACACCATCGGAGCGCTGCTTTCTCCCCAATCGGATATCAAGCTTCAGCATATGAGCGGTCCGGTAATGATCATGCGTACGTATTACCTGCTGTTCCAAAGCGAATTTGGCTGGCAGCTTGCGCTCTGGTTCAGTGTGGTATTCAACATCAACCTGGCGATCATCAACCTATTACCGATTCCGGTTCTCGATGGGGGTCACATTTTGCTAGCCATTCTGGAGGCAATCCGGCGCCGTCCGCTCAATATCCGGGTACTCGAGGTCCTGCAAGGCGCCTGTGCGATCTTGCTGATCGGGTTCATGTTATACGTTTCGTTCTATGATGTGCAGGATTCGATGGGCGGTAATCAAAAGCCGACGTTCAGCCATCCTGCTGAACCGGCGCCACCGGAGGGCCAATGAATTCACCCGTCTACTGTGTTGATCCCTGGTCGTATCACCGCCGTGTGA
Source organism: Verrucomicrobiota bacterium (assembly GCA_019242435.1). Lineage (GTDB taxonomy): Bacteria > Verrucomicrobiota > Verrucomicrobiia > Chthoniobacterales > JAFAMB01 > JAFAVN01. The sequence goes on from JAFAVN010000485.1 coordinate 8,307, forward strand.
CCCGGGAAGTGAAGACGGGAAAGGTGGGCGTTGGCGGACGAAATCCGATCCGGGTTCAGTCCATGCTGACCTGCGACACTATGGATACAGAAACCTGTATCCGGCAGACGCTCGATTTGGTTAAGGTTGGGTGCGAAATTGTACGAATCACGGCGCCTACTGTGAAAGACGCCAAGAACTTGCGTCTCATCAAGCAAGGTTTGTTGGAAAGAGGGTGCGACGTCCCTCTGGTAGCTGACATTCACTTCAAACCGGAGGCTGCACTGGAAGCGGCCCAGTGGGTCGAAAAAGTCCGAATCAATCCCGGGAATTATGCTGACTCAAAGAAGTTCGTAGTTAAGGAGTATTCCGACGCTCAATACCAGGACGAGCTTGAGCGCATTCGGACGCGGTTTACCCCTTTGGTGAAACTTTGCCAGGAACGCAGCATCAGCATGCGGATCGGTACTAATCACGGTTCGTTAAGCGACAGGATCATGAACCGTTATGGCGACACGCCGCTAGGGATGGTGGAGAGCGCCCTTGAGTTTGCTCGGATCGCGCGGGAAGGCGGCTATCACGATTTCGTTTTTTCGATGAAGGCGAGCAACCCGAAGGTAATGATTTCGGCCTATCGCCTGCTGGTTGCCCGCCTGAATGAAGAAGGGCCAGACTGGAATTACCCGCTTCATTTGGGCGTTACCGAAGCCGGTGACGGCGAGGACGGGCGCATTAAGAGCGCGATCGGGATCGGTGCGCTTCTTGCCGATGGACTAGGAGACACCGTCCGGGTTTCTTTGACTGAGGATAGCGTACACGAGATCCCGGTCGCGAAAGCGCTGGTGGCCAGATACAACGAAACCAATCTGGTGAACCAAACCCTCCAGGACACGGCCGATGCAGCCGCATCTAAAGGACTAGCTCCTCTTCCTCTTTCGTTCGATCCGTTTCAGTTCGAGAAACGTCCGACTGAGCGAATCGAGGTTCACGGAGTGGGCGTCGGCGGCGAAGAATTGATTCGAGTCGCCATTTCAAAAGCGAACTTTGAAAAGATCGCTCACAAAGTGGATAAGATGAGCGATTTCAAACCAGAGATTGTGGTAGAGGAGTCTGGGGTGGTTGCGGTTGATCCCCGAGACGACCGCAAGATCGCGGAGATTAACCGCAGCCTTGGCGCTCGCCTCGTGAGTGTAAGCGATCACCTCGATCTACCGACAATCACTGCATTCCGGTTGCTCGCCGCTAAGCTCGCGGCGCGGCATCCGATTCTTTTGAAGGACACGCTTGTGCCATCACATGACTCGCAACGGGATTTTGTAAAGACCCTCCTGGAGTCGGCCACCAATCTCGGTACGCTGATTTGCGATGGTATCGGTGACGTTATCCTCGTTCGGGGGGAAGAGGCACCCGGCCAATCCTTGCGACTCGCCTACAATATCCTGCAGGCCGCTGGTAGCCGGATCTTTAAAACCGATTATGTGGCCTGCCCGTCCTGCGGCCGGACTCTTTTCAACCTGCAAACGACCACTGCTAAGATCAAGGCGGCAACCACGCACTTGAAGGGAGTAAAAATCGCCATCATGGGCTGCATCGTGAACGGTCCCGGAGAAATGGCGGACGCCGATTTCGGTTACGTGGGCGGTGCTCCCGGGAAAGTGAACTTGTATGTGGGCAAGACGGCCGTGAAGTTCAACATTCCCGAAGCTGAAGCGGTCGATCGTCTGGTCGATTTGATCAAGGAACACGGGCGCTGGGTGGAAAAGCCGGCTGAATCAGTTGAGCCGGTGGCGGTGGCATAGGGGACAGAAGGACGCAGAGTTCTGGGAGCCGCATTGTTGGACCCGGTCGGAGGATAATTGTGGCAGGGCGAGGGCTCGCGAACTGCCTGAGCGGCTTCCAGGGGCCCGAGGTCTTCTCCTGAAGAAGTCACGCGCCGCCCACGGCCGCGGTGCCGTTTCCAGGGCCAGACCGAAGTTCAAGGCAAGGAGTCAGTGGATGAAAGCGACAAAGCAAATCCTTGCGGTCCCTGCCTGCGTTCAATCAGATCTCAGGCGCTGAGAGCGGCTCGGCGACGTTACCGTCTAGTTAGTCAGCGATCGAGTCAGCCCTTCACCGCCGGCCGGGGAGCTTCTGGCACTCGACTCCATATGCTATCGTCTCATTTACATGACTTCATCGCTACTCCCTAAGATTGGGATTGTTGGGCTAGGCTGGCCCGGGGAACGGCACGCGCAAGCGATCGGTGATTCAGCACTGGGGGTTGTACACGCAGCTTGCGACTTGAATGAGGATCGACTCAAGGCATTCGCGACTGTCTTCAGGCCAGCCCGGCTTTTCAGAGATTTCGGCGAAATGTTGAAGGATCCCGAATTGGACGCCGTGGTCATCAGCTTGCCTAATTCCCTGCATTATCCCTTTTCTTTGAAAGCATTACAGGCCGGCAAACACGTACTCTGTGAAAAACCTCCCACCATGAACGCAGAGCAGATGCGCACGCTTCATGACGGGGCCCAGGAACGCAGTCTGGTGTACTACTTTGGGCGGCAAATGCGTTTCTCGCCGGCGATGCAAGCCGCCAAGCGGTTGGTCAGAGACCGGCGGCCGGGCGAAATCTATTTTGCCGAGACCATGTGGATCCGATCCCGAGGAACACCCGATGGGGTCGATGGCTGGTTCACCGAACGATCGAAGGCGGGCGGCGGCGCGATGATCGATCTTGGGGTGCATGCCATCGATGCTGCCTGGTACCTTATGGGGACACCGAAACCGCGAGCGGTCTCTGCGCAGACCTATCAGAAATTTCCCCAGCTTGTCACTGACAAGGTCTTTGATGTGGAAGATAACGGATACGGAATGATCCGGTTTGAGAATGGCGCGACTCTATTGTTCAAGGTTTCCTGGGCGGCGAACTTGACCGACGAGGTACCACTCAGCCCGAAGCGCGGCCGTTCCCTACTTTCGACGACGATTTACGGACCGAAAGGGTCGATCAAAGTAACGGACGTGTTCTCGATCGGTCCGGACGTTTGCCCGTCTCCTATTGGTTTCTTCGAAGATCACCAAGGGAAGCTGGCCAAGGTCGATATCCCGGTTAACGAGCTGCGCGGAGACGCTCTTCGCGCCTACGAGTTCTGCGAACAAGCCAAGAATTTCCTGCAATGTATTCGCGGTGAGGAACCGGCGGTGAACAGTTCAAGCCAAGCAGTTCAGCTGATGGAAATGCTGGATGCCGTTTACCGATCAAGCCAACTGGGTAAGGAAGTTACGATACGGTGAGCAAGAGCCAGAGCGCTCCTGACGACCAGGGTCTCCACCAGTTCATCCGCCAGGAGATCGAGAAATCCGGTCCGATTTCCTGCGAACGGTTCTTTGAACTGGTGCTTTACCATCCGCGTTGGGGTTATTATTCGCAAGATCGCGCGAGAGTCGGCCGGCACGGCGATTTTATAACTAACGTGAGCGTCGGTGAAATGTTTGGGTCGATTCTGGCCGAACAAATCGCGGAGTTGTGGGAACTCGCAGGCAGTCCGGCCGAATTTGCCATCGTCGAACCAGGCGCAGAATCAGGTGACCTGGCGGCAGATATCGTCTCGAGTTTAGGCAAAGAATACCCTGAGGTTCCCTTGAAGTATTTCATCCTGGAGCCGCACCCTGACAAACAAGCACACCAGCAAAAACGCCTGACCGGTGTCTCCGTTCAGTGGATCAGCAACTGGGAAAAACTGGGACTTTTCAATGGAATCGTCCTTGCGAACGAATTCTTGGACGCCCTTCCCTGTCGGGTTGTCGAGTTTTCCGACAACCAGTGGAAAGAAATCTGCATAGGACTGGAAGGCGAGGCGTTCGCATTTCGCCCAGGGTCGATCATTAATCCGAGCCTGGCTGCGGAAATAGCCAAGCTTCCCGCTATGCCATTCCAGCCGTATCGAACAGAGATCAATTTGGCCGCTCGGAACTGGGTGAATGCTGCCGCCAAAAGGCTGGGATGCGGCTACCTGCTCTTTATCGACTACGGTTACGCGAAAACTGAATATTATTCTCCCCTCCGGACGGAAGGCACCTTAACGGGTTATCGCGCTCAACAGCGCCATAACAACGTCTTGGAGAGAATTGGCGAAACCGATATTACTGCTCACGTCGATTTTACCGCCATCGCTGAAGCCGCCTTAGAAGCAGGGTGCCGGGTAATCGGATTTACCGACCAACATCATTTTATGGTCGGCGCTGGAGAGAGGCGACTTCTCTCGATGGAAGCGGATCCAGGTCGCACTCCGGTCCGCCAACGAGAAAAGTTTCTTCGGGCTTACAAGACCTTGATGCATCCTGAAACCATGGGGTTGGCATTCAAATACCTGCTGTTAGGCAAAGGGCTTCCTGACCAGCGAGTACCAAGCGGATTTCGCTACGCTGGCGATCCCAAGAAAGCCCTCGAGTTAACTTAGCGGGCTGTTGCAAAACGAACGAGGCTTTGCGACCCCTGCGACTAGCGGCGAAGCCGTGGTTCATTATAGCCTGTTGAAAAACGGCTCCGGAGGAGCCAAATCTTTATAGATCCGGCCCATTTTGGTCACAACCTTCCGGGCAGTGGCCGGTTGGCGGCGAAAGCCAAGCTATTTATGGGACAGGACACCAGG
>JAFAVN010000004.1 GCA_019242435.1 Verrucomicrobiota bacterium
ACAGATCCCAGCGCAGCTTTTAGGTCTTCGAGCGCCTATTGATCCGTCCTGAATCATCTTCAGCACATTCCCCTTGGCCTCAAAGAACATGAGCGTGCGGGAACGAGCGCGGAAAACCGACAACGCCGTCGTGGGCCCAGGTAGCGGCGACTGTCCGGCTATGTCGCTGATGCAAAATACCCTTGGACCACTCCAGGGCGATGGATGCGGGAGTAAGGTAGCGGCGACCGTCCCACTATATTGCCGATGCAGCGATACCCCTGAACTACCCCAAGGGCGATGGATGACTCTCGCCTCAAAACGCAGTCGCCACCAGGCATCGATTTTGGTATTCCTTCCCATGAATTGCATCCGCGTCGGCGCGTCGAACATGCTTCCAGGTCGGATTCCATGCGCCAAGGTTTCCCTAGGGCTAAAGCCGTGCGCTATGATCTGTAACCGCTTCACGTTTTTTCAACAGTTCGCCCAGCCATAAAAAAGAAAATGCTTTTTTCCTTCTGGACAACAGCGACACAATTCTATACTGCTGCGGTATAGTTTCTTGTCCGGCCCTTTGCCGCCGGATGCCCCAAGGAGAAAAGAAAAGCAATGATACGAAAACAATTTTGCGTATTCGCACTGGGCGGTCTGTTGGCCTTAACTGTGACCAGTGCAAGTGCCGACGACAGCGCGCTGCTTGATGTACTTGTTAAAAAAGGCATTTTGACACAAAAGGAGGCTGATAAGCTCCAGGCCGAGGTGAGCAAAGAACCGGCGCCTCAGCCCCAGGGACTCGAAAGCCGGCTGAAAATCGGAGATTGGGTACAGGAACTAGATCTCTACGGAGATATGCGGTTTCGGGAGTATTATCAGACCTACTCGGTGCAGCTGCCGCCGGATCATAGCGGCCATTTCGACAAAAACATCCAGCGTCAGCGTCTCCGGTTCCGTCTTCGCTTGGATGCGACTTTTAAACTAGCCGATAACTTTTTCGGAGGCGTCGAATTGGGCACTTCTGATAACCGGGACGGCACCACCACAAACGCGACCTATACCAGTGGGTTCGATAACTACAATATCTACATCAGCCGCGCTTTCGTCGGTTGGGCGCCAATAGACGGATTGACATTTGTCGTCGGCAAACAAAACAACCCGTTCTATACGACGGAATTGAACTGGGCGTCGGATGTCGGTCCTACTGGTTTAGTCGAGCGAATCGATTTCCACGCTTTGTTTGGCTGGGGCGCCATGGGCGAGCCTGCCGGGTACAGCAAGGAAGGCAAGACACCCCCTCCGGCCCCCGCTCCCAGCGTGAATCCGCTTGAGCTAAGCCTGATTGCCGGTCAATTCATTTTCTTTAACAACAACGCGGACTCGAATGTGTCCTTTAATAAGACCGATGCGTACATGTTTGAGACGCAATTGCTTACTCGGGTTCGCCTCTTTGGCGGTGCGCTGATGATCGTGGAAGCCCCCGCTGTTCAGATTTGGAATGAAGCCGGCCTTGGACCCACAGGAGTTCTGGCAAACGGTAGGCCTAACCCGGCGACTGTTCCGACTCCAAACGGCGCTATCGGAACCTTGAATAACTCGGCACCTTTCCCGATTACGACCAGGGATGAGTTCTACCTTCAAGGACCCGGCGATATTAACTTTAAGATCGCTGGCATCCCTATCTCCATCTATTGGGATCTGGCGTATAACGTCTGGGGACCAGAGCGGTTCAATGAGGTGTATGGTCCATTGTTCAGCAGGGTCACTTATCACGGAACAACGCCGGTGTTTTCGAACCCGGCTCATCCCAGCTTGCAGGACTATTTCGGCTGGATGGTTGGTGTGAGGCTCGGTCAAAACAAGAAGGCCGGCGACTTAAGTTTGCTGGTCGATTACCGCCAACTTGGTATTGCTGCGGCAGATCCCAACATCAACACTAATGACTTTAACCTGAGCTACTTCAACGCAGCGGGTTGGCGCGTCAGTCTGGCTTATAATATTACGGATTTTGCCGTGTTTGCTGTGACTGGCTGGTTCGCCAATAATCTGACTCGCAACCTCTATGGCGGCTTTGCCACGACCCCAAGTCTGTTTCCGATTGCGAACGCCAATTCTTCTCAGGTGATAGCGGTTGACCTGGCGCTCAGGTTTTAACCATGCCGCGAAGCGAACATTAATAGGATGAAAACGATCTTGCTGCTGATTTGCCTCGGGCTGACTTCGACTTTGTTCTCGTCTTGCGCTGGTACCAGGCAAGCGACTTTGAGCCCGTCGAACCCTGCGTACTATAACCCCGATTCCCGGGAATTTGAGGGGCGATGGCCATTCGGTCCCGCCGGTTATCGTTAACGCGCTGATGCCTTTTGGAGGCGCAAGCGGTCCCGAAGGGACTTTAGGACTCAGCTCGGGGTTTTATCCCAGGGTAAGCTAAAAAGGACGGGGCGGCAGACTGTTGTTCCGAGACAGCGCACGGATTAACAAAAGCCGGAAAAGTTATCTCCCCGCCCTTCAGGGTAGTAATCCGATTCGCATAAGCAATTGAGTAACAACCTAAACATAAGGGACTTATGCCGAGTTTACCAATTCAGCGGGTTTTGCCCTATCGCAAAACGTATCGCAAATCGAAGCGTTTTTAAACTCGGTCTTGATTTGCGCGATTTGCGCAATTCCGACGAGTGCCGGGTTTCGCCTTGAACGGTCTCAAGGCTCATTCTATAAAAGATTCGGGATTTAATTGAATCCTAAGGACGGCTCTCTCTTGCTGAGAGCTGGGGCCGGTTTGAAAAATAACCGTTTACCCCGAAACCGTTGACACTCCAGGGCCCCGGTTCGAAACATTGCGCGGCCTGGGGAGAGTTACTAGGCGAATGCCGAGGGCTCGGAGCAAAGGCTAATAAACCCAAACCAAAGAATCATTGGGCCACAATCTGTACCCCCCACGGCGGGTAAATTCGGCTACTGCCCCAAGGGTAAGCTCGGCACAAAGAGAGCACCGTGCGGGCTCTTCATCCCCGATACGATCGAGGTCAATTGCCCAGTTGTTAAGTCGACCTGGGCGAGAACGCCGGTATTGTCGCTAGCTGAAAAGGCCGAATTAGGAGGAAAGGCGTGGCTAGACACCGCGTAGACAACGTTAGCGCTGGTATCAACCACATAGATCGTGCCGGATGGCTGCGTCGGAAAGACCGTGTCATCCACGGTCACTTGTGTGCTGGAACTGGTCAACAAGTGCAATACTGTACCCACCTGGTTCGGCGTACCGGGGGCAGTCAAGAAGATTAATTCACCATCCGCCTGGCTATCTAGAACTAGATGACCTGATTGATCAAGTGTCAGAGAGTCAGGATCTGATTGCTGGGCCAGCCTTTGTGTAGCGTTGTCCGAGATATCAATTAAAGTCGCGTTCCCCATGAGCACTGGCGTTACAGAGATCCTGTGCCCGACTATTGTCGCCTTTACAATCGATGGGAAGACGTTCTGCCCGTTTGGAGTCTGCGGCGTTGGCGGTTGCACGTTCGGGTTAGAGGCACTGATAAAGATCTGCCCTTTCAAAAACACAACATCATCGTACCCGCCGCCGGCCGCTGGAGGCGCCGCGAAAGAATAATGTGTTTTGTGGCCCGTCGCGGGATCGACCAGGGTCACTGCCGGATTAGCATCTTCGTTTAGCTCGCACCACAGCTTGCGGTCGGCCGGGTCATACTTCATGCCATCGCATTTGCCCACGACGTGATACTTTTTCAGGACTGAGCCAGTAGAGCTGAATCCAACAATCGTGCTAGAGCCGCCGGTTCCATCGGGCTGAGTGCCGTTAGCGTACGCGACGAAGATTGTTCCCTTACCATCAGTAGTGATTGAATCCGGATTAGTTAATCCTTTGGGAGCTTTGGCAAAAACCGCCAACGAATAATTTGAATTTGTCACGATAGGTTGCGCCGTGACCGTGTGGCTGAAACCCAGCAACACGAATGCTAAGCAACTGAGGCGGGCAACCCCTGGCCCAAATACTAGACGTCGTTTCATAGTAATCTCCTTGTTTTGGCCGCTGACCTTTCCTGGAAAACACAGACGATGCAATACCAGCACATTGATCAACCGACCTCGTGTCCTACCCAGGTGAATGATGCGACTTGTTGATAAACTACTGGGTAAAGCGTTGCCAAGTCTAATCCAGAGCACGTGACTTTTTTGTTACGTAGATTTGCCAAATTTAGCCGACAAAACAATCCCGGCAATTTTGCCAGATATCCCGCCCCGGCAAATTTTTCACGATTATCTCCTTCCGGCTCTCCCAATTCGGCATAGTGACCAAACCATAAAAGTTCTCGCCATTCCCCTACGCCCGCACGTTTTGCCACGCAGCTGACACAATCCAGACGTTGCCATTTGTCGGGTTGCTGGCAGAGTAGAGTCTCGGCCGGAACTTAGGTGCAACGCGGGAGGAATGGAAAAATCCGGCCAGGTTTACTTATGGAATCTGCTAATGCCCAGGTGAAAACAGTACCGGCGACAGGTGCCTCTAACCAGCAGTCTTTGCCAATTCGCCAATCGGCGGCCACGACCGAGACTCCGGCGAAGGAGACGGTCATTGATGTCGACGAGGTTGATTTTCATTACGGTCAGTCCAAGGCTTTGCACGGAATCTCGCTCAAAATTCCCGAAAAGCAGGTAACGTCCCTGATTGGGCCTTCGGGTTGTGGGAAATCAACGCTTTTGCGTTGCTTCAACCGCATGAACGACTTGATCGATCGTGCTCGGGTTACCGCCGGGCAAATTCGCGTGAGGGGTGTTAATATTAATGCTCCTTCTGTCGACGTGATCGAGTTGCGAAAGCAGGTCGGCATGGTTTTCCAACGATCGAATCCGTTCCCTAAATCAATCTACGAAAACATCGCTTACGGGCTGCGTATCTCTGGGGTCAAGAGTCGGGAAGAGATTGATGGCAGAGTTGAACAAAGTTTGCGAGGCGCCGCTCTGTGGGACGAAGTCAAGAACCGGCTTCACGAGAGTGCTCTTGGTCTGTCGGGCGGGCAGCAACAACGACTCTGTATTGCCCGTGCCATCGCGGTGGAACCCGTCGTTATCCTGATGGATGAGCCGTGTTCCGCCTTGGATCCTATTGCCACTGCCAAGGTTGAAGAACTGATTTCCTCGCTGAAAAAGCACTTCTCGATCGTGATTGTGACTCACAACATGCAGCAAGCGACCCGGTGTTCAGATATGACGGCGTTTTTCTATCTCGGTCGCCTCATCGAGTTCGATAAGACCGAGAAGTTGTTTACCAACCCGGTTCAAAAACAAACGGAAGATTATATCTCCGGCCGCTTCGGTTGAGCTTATAATCGTGACGTCGCCCGCGGAGGCAGTGCCATGACAGGCGACGCCCAGGCAGACTGATAAAAAGTACGAGGGGCGATCGGCTTTCGTCCCAGAGGGGACAGATCGGTAGGACGAGGCTCCGCCCAACCGAAAAGTCCTCGCAGGGTCGGGCCACATTTTGAATCGGTGGTTTGCTGGACCGAACAACGGCCGAGCCGCTTCCCAGGCCGTAACACACGTAGAGGGCTGCGCACCAATCCTTCGATATTGTCACTTGAAAGGTCCGCCTTGGGAATCGTGCGTCCGGAGTTAACGGCACGGCAGTGCATTGACGCAACAGCCCAGGAGTAAGCTAACCCACAAACGCTTCGCGAAACATTTAAGCACTTTTGGGAGCCTCGCCCTGCCGGCCCTGGATCCGTCGCGCGTAGCTCGGCGCGGAATAGAGCAGGCCCTTATCTACGATCGGTGACGGCGTTCTGAGCGTTGCCAGCGTTACTTTGGATCGGGTGGTATATCTTCCGCTTTTTTTTGTAGGTCTCAGGGGTAAAGCCCCCGGTGGAGGACTCCTGGTGAAACCGAACGCGGTTAAAGGGCCGCTCAATCATGGTGTCAGAGGTAAAACCGGGTCGATGAAATTGAAGTTGATTGAGAGTGGTCGCGTCTTTTGCCACCGCCTTAGTAGCATTATGAGCGACAGCGGTTCCATGAGCACCGGTTACGGAAGAGGAATGACCGCTGTGACCTGTGTTGCTGCCATGCCCGGTTCCACCGCTTACTGACCCATTGCCTGGGCCGTTAAAACTGGTGGGGCCTGCTCCCGCCGAGCCGCCCATCGAAGCGCCTCCCATCGAGCTGCCTCCATGTCCTGCGGACCCGCCATTTCCACTCGAACCGCTGCTGCTACCGGATCCGCCGCTACCGCCACCGCCGCCTGAGCCGCTACCCCCGCCATGGGCAACAGCATACGAGATTGGAAAACAGGAAATGCACAAGCCCAAAAGAAAATAACCTAATCGTCCTCTTAATGAGCCTCCGCGAGACAAACAGCTTCGCATCATACAATGTCCCTCCAAGGGTTTTGACTAAATAGACCTTCAGATTATTCCAGGGCAAATCAAGGGCCTTGATCGCTTGTAATGGCTTCCCGGTTTCGGCGATCTGCAGGCTGGCATGTTCTGTCGCGCGCTTCGCCGAAACCGGGAAGGGGTTATACAAGTGATCCTCAGAACGCGAATCCGAAGCTCAGGTTAAAAGCGCCGAAAGAATCGCCCTTCGCAGGGGCGGGATTGATTCCATAATCAACCCGGATCGGGCCTACCGGTAAATTGTAACGCAGACCAAGACCAATACCGGTGCTGAAATGGTCGAATGGAGAATTACCCAGGCCGCCGGAATCGAAAAACACGGCTCCTATGATCCCAGCGTAGATAGGAAAATCATCTTCGATATTGAACACCGAGCGCGCCAGACCACCGATTGGGTTGTTGCCGAAGTCCTTTGGTCCGAGTTCTCGTTCCAGGAAACTACGGACCGTGGTGGCGCCACCGTTAAACAGGCGTTCTTCAATCGGAATCGCTAAAAAACCTCCTTCTGATGGGATAATAGTACCGAAACGGACACCGGCTCCGAGGACGGTAGGCCCGATCGGGACGTAAACCGAAAATCGCTCGGTCAGACTGATATAGTTGACATAGTTACGCAGGAGCTCTGAATCCGAAGCCGCCAGTTCGAGGATCCAGCCTTTCCGCGGGTTCAAGGGATTGTCTCTTTCATCGATGCTTTGGGTTAGGCCGACAGTAACCAACTCATATCCGGTTGGACCAACCAGCGTTTCAGGCGTTATGCTGATTTGGCTGACGTTTGCGTTCCGAAGTAGTACGAAGATGCCTGACTGATATTCCTTGGCTCCGGTGGTGAGCGTTTTTCCGTACTTCGCGGTAAGATTCAAGCGCGCGTATTCATCGACGTAAGTGTAGCCATATAGATTTTGATCTTCGATTCCAACCTCGGCGAGGAAGTCGAGCTTGGTGTTAAGGAACCAAGGATCTTCATAGGAAATTTTGCCTTTAGGTCCACGGGAGGTGATTTCGGCGGATGCAGAGAAGATCTGTCCTTCACCCAAGACATTGCGATCCGAAAAACTGCCTCCGAAAATGATGCCGTAGAACGTGTCGTAACCACCAAAGATGCTAAAATATTTTTGTTTACCTTCGATTGGAGTGAGGGTGAGTTGAAGGGTGTTATCCCGTTCTGCGGTTTCCTGGATGTCGAGCGAGTCATATAAACCAGTGGTGATCATCTCTGTATCCAGTTGCTGCAGCTTAATCGGGTCGTAAATGTGGCCGGTCAGCTCGGCGAAACGATTCGGCAGAAAATCGGGTTTTACGCGCGCCTTTGGCTGTTGTTGCACAATGATGCGGCCAAAGCGGTAAATGGGCCCGGCTTCGACGGACACTTTGAACGGGACCGCTCCATTTCTGGCGGTGTTGATGTCCGCATCGACATTAACCTGAGCGGTAGCATACCCGTAATGCTTGAGCTCAAAGATGAGATCGTGTTGAAGGGTGACCAAGGCCGATTGAGAGAATGGCTTCGGAGGATTGGTCAGGCTGCTGATTTTCGATTTGAGCCCCGGGATCGCTCGCTCAGGCACGCCCGAAAAGGTGACGCCACCGAATACAAATTTCTCACCCTCAGTGATCGGTACCGCCACGTCTACCAGGCTCCGGACGTCGTCAAAAGTATACTTTAGCGGCGCGATCTGAACATTCGGGAAACCTTGAGAGACATAAAAATTCTTCAGCAAACCAGCGCCGGTTTCGAGATCGGCTTGCACAAAGGGCAGTTGCTTTTGGAATTGAGTACCGCGCGCCCTGGTGGTGCCGATCATATAATCCTGCAAGGACTTATCCGGAAATGAATGGTTCCCTTCAAAATGGATAGTTCCGAGTCCATACTGGTGTCCCTCGGTGATATTCAGCTCCAATGAAGAACCGCTTACCCGATAGGTGACGTTAACGTTCGGAAACCCGTGACGTCGATAAAAGACCTCGGTGTAGTAAGCGGTATCATCCGCCAGAGGTAAGCTCAGCCCCTGACGCTGGATGGAAAGTAGCGGATCGGCGAGCGCGTCGCGAAGCTGTTTACTATCAAACGTGTGGTTACCGGTGAATGAAACCTGTGAAGCGGTCTCTGGCGGGGGCGTCGGTTGGAATTGGACGGTAGCCGCTGCTTCTTGGGATTTACTCTGAGCAAGAGCGGTGATTGGGCACAACCAACGTAACCCGAAAACGACAACCATAAATCCGGCGGATGAGAGGCCGAGAAACGACCATTTGATCTCATTAAAGGAAACTCTCATCGGAACCGAATGAGATAACGTAACTGTCCACTCACATTTCCGATCGACCCAAATTCAGCCACTACTTGCCAGCTTCGGGTAACACTGAAACGGGCGCTGACATCTTGAGAACCGACGCGTTGTCCCGGGATAATATCCACTTCCAGGCGGTCGAGGAGTTGTTGTTCTGGTTGGCTGGCCTTACCACCCTTGAATATTTTACCATAAACCTGGCGAATCAGTAAAAACGCGGCTCGCCCTGCCAACAAACTTGGATCCTGCACAAACTCCGACGAAGTTGAACCGGTGGCCAACAAGGTTGCTATATCCCCTTGCGAAAGTGGAGGAGAGCTCTGGAAGAGGATTTTGAAGTTGGATGCCGGCCCATAAATCTGCATCGTGATGTCGTAATCCCGAACCGTGGAGGTCCCCATGATATTCAATTGCGGATCTAATGGATTGCCGCCCGGGTTAAAATTGATGTAGCTGTTTGAGATATCCATATGACTGAACGGCAGGGATGCTGTTAGCTGGGATATCTTTACGTTCCCAGCGACTTCCGGCTTCTGACCGGTGCCGCCGACCTGCAGATTTATCACGACTGAGCCTCGAGCGAGGTTACTCTGAATACGGAACGGGTCCGCTGTTTGAACGGTGATATTGAATCTCCAATTGTTGAATGGCGGGGTCTGGATCGAGGCGTTTGGAGGTTGCCCCGGCGGTTGGGGGGCAGGCTGTCCCGGTAGATTCAGCGGCAGGATATCGATATCTTGGAAAAATCGGCTATTTGTAATCATTACCCGGCCCTCGATTGATCCGGCCGAAAGCGGTCCTTTGATCGAAAGATCCGGGTTACATCGAACAATAATATTATCGCTTCGGGTCAGGAGGATCTGATTGCCGTGGACGCTGATGTCAAAGCTGGGGTCGGTACCCTTAGTGAGATCAATCGTTCCGCCGACGGTAAAGGGGCCTCCGGCAGCGTTGCCTCTCAGTTGAGCCAGTTCTATCCGATTCTCTCGAAAGTTAATTTGGGCCACGAAATCTGACACGGGCGGCACGACATCAGTTTTAGCCCGCGCAAGTGGAATATTGGCGTGCACCTCGCCTTGCACGGTTGGTTTTGCTAACGTTCCGGCGGCATCGACGCTGATGCCGGCGTGCCCTTCGATCACTCGAATCTCAGGTATCAGGCGACGGAGAAACCTTAGATCTGTGTCTGGCCACTTGATGGAAGCCTGGATTGGGGTTGTCTCTGCTACAGCACCCGTCTTGACGAATTGCGGGAAATCGAAAGCTACTTTTCCGCTTATGTTTAGCGGCTGAATGTCCGCTTGTTTGACGGAGCCGTCGAGAGTCAGGAGTTTGTTCTCCAGCTTCACGGTTGTATTCATTGAGGCCGCAGCGAAAGTTCGAGCGGCACTCGAGCGAATGTCGGCGATTGCGAGATTTACAATTACATTTGGGTTGGTGGTGTCTCCAGAGGCTTGCATTGAAAAAGTGCCATTGCCTTCGACAGCCGGTTTGCTCCCCTGGAAACTAGCCAAGCTCACTTTTTGGGTGTGCAAATCGATATTGATCGGTTGCCCGATTGCTACCGGGATTTTTGAACCAGATTGAAAGTCGAGCGGGATGGTCGCGTGACCAGTTAGCTGCTGATCATGGGTTTTCAACGTCAAGTCTTCGATATCCAAAGTTTTTGGATTCACATGCAGCGACATACCGACGTTTCCCAATGGAGACGTCACCTGAACCGTATGAAGGTTAGCGTCCAGTGCCTGGTAAGTACCGGAGATCTTGGCGTTGATATGTTGAACCTGCTTGACAGTGACTTCCGCGGCGTTGAGGTCGAGCTGGCCGACAGAAGTTCCGGATTCTCTCGAGCCACCCCAATCGACGGTTAACTTGCCGCCTAGAGCGAGATCCTGGTGAAAACCGCGTAGCACTTGATTGAAGTAGGCCAAATCGTTCAGTCTGACACTCGCTCGTCCGAAGTAAGGAAGTTTCTCCGTGATTTTTCCCGCACCAGTCATCTCAATCTGGTTGTTCTGGTTGAACAGGATCTTCAGCTGGGAAAGGTCTACATCGCCCTTGGCGGTTGATGCCACCAGATTCAATTGTTGGATAAACAAGCCGTGAAGACCGATTTTGCTGCCGGTCACGCTGACTTGCCCGGAAGGTAAAGCGCTTTTTACCGCCCCGTTGGCTTCCGCCTCGATCCCCAGTTGTCCGGCGATACCGGCGTCGGGAATAAAGTTGGAGGCAAATGGATTCAATACGCCAAGGTTAGCAAAATCGGCTTTAGCGTTGAAGTGATAGCTATACGGGTCTTGCAGACGGATGGCTCCGCCGAGTTGGATCGAATTTGCCGGGTCCAAGACAATAGCTCCCTTGGAAATTTCAATCTGATCGGGTAAGAATCGGAACTCGAGATCTGCGCTCTGGGCAACTAACTTACGGTAGTTCAACGAGTTGCCGATGACGGTAATTTGGCCGTCGGGTTGAAGGTTTTTGACAGTAATGTCGCCTTTTGCGGAAAGAGTGCCTGCCACGGTAGGGCCGACTAGAAAGTCATTAATCGATTGGACATCCATTTTCATCGCGGCCTGAATTGTATTTAAGTCGGGCGTTGTCCCTGGTTTCGGGACGGGCACCTTGACCAAGATCCGGATTGAGCTGGGCTGAGCCAGCACGTCCGCAGCCATTGTGACCGACGGCTGTGAATCGTTGGAGGAGCCGGAATGGTTAAGTAGCCGCGCGTTCATCCGGACCTCGGGGACACGCACCGTCTGGTATTGAACTGGACCGGTTCGGAGCACCAAGGCAGCCGCTACGGAATCGGCCCAGTTTGCCGCGATCGGCAGTGAACCGGCAACACCAGCCTGGGCCCAGGGCGCATTGATCTTAGATCCAGCGACCTCGATCGGCTTTCCGTTTACAGCGACATTGGCAGAAAAACGCCCTTGTTCAGTGCCGGCGTTGCCGGTCACCAAAACCGAGGTTTTGACATTTGGAGCAACAACGCTGGGATCGTCGAGCCAGCATGCAAATCCCAAATCTGCCCGTACTTCATTAACGAATCTCGACCAGTCCGGCGGCAAAACGAATTTTCCAGAAAGTTGCAGAAGGTTTGAGCCCGCCCGAGCCGCTAGATCAAGAGAACGGCCTTCTCCTTCGAATACTTCGGTTTCGAACTGAACAGTATCGATGATGTATCGATCCCAATGAATCTGGTCGGCCTTGAATTGAGCATTTCCTGACCAATGGCTTGGCTGATAGGCGTCCCCCGAAAGATCCACAGAGAATATTGGTATTTCTCCTTCCAAGCGCTGAGGGAAGAACTGCTTAAGCTCGGTCAGATCGAGACCGGCGGCTTGGGCTTTGAACGAGAATGGAGCTTGAATTCGATTTCCAACTGTCTGTTGGGTGATAGCGCCTTGAGCCTGCAGTTTGGCTTTCAACAAAGTGGCATCAAGGCTAAATGCGCCCGCACCTTTCGTGGATTGGCTTAAATCGGCGGTAAGTTCGTTGATATTCAAAAAAGGACGGAGCTGCAGCTCAGCGAGCCGGATAATGCTGTTGGATTCGCTAATTAAGGCCCGCAGGTTCTCCCAGCTTCCGAGCTTAGGAATCACTAACCGGCCGCAAGTTAAGTAACCGGTTTCACCGCGACGGAACTGCAGGCCGGTGTTATCGAGCTCGAGGTCTCCCGTAGGTTCACGAAGGATGAAGTTAAAGTTTCTTATGTCGATTTTGTGTGGCAGGATCAGCGGAAAGCGTATGGGCTGAGGCTGCCGTTGGGGTCCTTGGATTCTCTGGGTTCCTGATGGCGGGACCGGACGCACCACCAGGTGCGCATTGTCAATCAGCACGACATCAACGAGATCCATCAATCGATTTTGAAACAGGCGACCGAGATTGTACTGAGTCGCGATTCTCTTAACGGCGAGATTTTCAAAGGGAAAAACGTTGTTTTTCGGCCCTGGCTTGATGAGCACGTCTTCCAACGTCAAATCTGTGAAGACGGACCCGTGAATTTTGAACTGGATGACCAAATTCTGGGATTTGCCAATCTGCTGTGCTAGAAAATGTGCCAGTCCGAAGACGATCGGCTGATAAAATATTACCGTTAGCAAAAGCCCGACGATGATCCCGCTAAGAAGGTATCGTAACCATCTGAGGCGATGCGGGGGGGGAGCCATGCGATCAAGCTTTAATCAACGTTTCGGCTTTAAAGGGGTTTTCTTCAGAAGGGGAAAGGCCCGGAGATGACACTACTGCAGAGACATTGGCAACAGCCTCTGTGGTTCTGCAAGCGGGTATTTTTAGTTTTCGGTCAGCGCCTTCTACATGCGGGGCAGCGATATGCTCTCATCAACGGCGAACAATGTGCTGCTTCGTTTGCCTACTACGCGTTCTTTTCACTGTTCCCCCTCATTCTTCTGTTTGTAGCGGTTGGAACCCTGTTTGTTCGGGATCGTGACCGGACCGCAAGAGAGATTCTTGTCCTGGTAGAGGGGTATATGCCTTTGCAGCTGAACGATCGGATGTTACTTTTAAGCACGGTCGAGGGTGTGATCGATCATGGGTTGGGAGCTGGGGTGCTTGGGTTTCTCGTTTTGACCTGGAGTTCGCTGCGTTTCTTTCAAGCGCTGGTCGTTGGGGTGAATCGGGCCTGGGGTCGGGCCGACTATAATTGGTGGAAATTGCCCTTGAGGAATCTGCTCATGATCGGCGTTGTGATCAGCGCAATGGCATTGGGAATCATTACTCCGATAGCTATCGACAAAATCGCTGAATTTTTCGGGTGGGGGAACTGGTTGATCAACATCGTCAGCAAGTTGCTTCCTACATTGCTGTTGTTTTACGCCCTGCTTCTATTTTACAAACTCGCGCCCAGGAAAAATGTCCGGCTTATGGCCGTCTGCCCTGCTGCCTTATTAGGCACGTGCGCTCTGAGTCTGGCCCAATACCTATTTGCGATCTATCTCAACAATTTCGCCCACCTGAATGCCGTTTACGGAGCCTTCGGAACGATCATGGCGCTGATGCTGTGGATTTATACATCGGGAGTGATCGTGATCTTCTGCGGATGCATAGCGGCAACGGCCCAGGTTCACGAGACTCCGGCACAATCGGAAGTGATTAAGGGAGGGTGAGTCAAATGAAGGTCGGGCAAGGCCAAGGGTTCGAGTGACCGGATTTTGTACGCCCGACCAAACCGGGGGCGTTCATGTGGGCTTGGCACTCGGCGCGACGCCCGAGAATCCACAGCTTGTTCGTCGGGGAAGATGTTAAGAATCTGAGGGGCCGCAATACGCGTCTTGGAGCCGCCCATTCCAACTTTGCCCGGCTGTGAAAGCCTTGGACCGCCTAACAATGGTAGTCGGCTGCGAAGGCGGTTCCCCTCCGATCTGGGCAGGGTAACCTTTCCCCCGTTTCGAGCAGAGTCTCTTGCTCAAAAATAAAACGGAATTCCCAGTTGCTCGAAGAGCTTTTTGTTCTCGCCGAAGTATTTATTTCCCAGCTGGTTGAACCCGCCACTGTCTTTGAACTGCTTGAGAAACGCGTTCACCTGCTCGCGTAGCTCATCGTTTCCCTTACGGATGCCGATCGCCCATTCCTCTGTTTGAAACGGTTTCAAGATCGCTCTGGTAGTGTCTTGGTGACTTTTCCAGTGCTGAAAAATCGAGATCTGATCGTAGATCATACAGTCGGCTTTCCCTTGAGCGACCTCGGTCGCACAGGTCGGCGCATCATTGAACACGAGAATTTTGGCGTTGTGAAAATGCTGAATGGCATAGATATGCCCGGTGGTAGCCTTTTTTACTGCCACTGTGATGTTTGGTTTGTCCACATCGGTTATCGACTGAATCGGACTATCTTTTTTAACAAGAATCGCCAAGCCCATCGTGAGATAGGGATCACTGAAATCGATGGATTTCGCTCGGTCCGCCGTCTTGGTCATGGACGAGATTGCCAAGTCGATTTTGCCAGTCTTCAACGAAGGGATGAGGCCGTCGAACGGAATGTTCTCGATACGCAGGGGACGATGCAGATAATCAGCAAGGGCTCGGGCCATTTCTACACTGACCCCGGCAGGTTTTCCGCTGGTATCCAGCATTTCAAAGGGTGGGAAGGCGAGTTCCATTCCGATCACGAGATCGTCAGGACTCGCCCGAAGCTGATCCAGAGGTAGCAAATAGCAGATACTAAATAACAAACAGGAAATAATTAAGGGTATCCGAATCGAATGGCCGCCGAGTTTCTGATGCATTTCCTATCAGCTATATGCTATTTGCTATTTAAGGACGAGCCTCAAGCAAGTCCTCGCTATGCTGGAAGTCCGCGATTTGACCATCAAATTTGCTGGTGAAGATAGAGAATTTACGGCTGTCGATTCTCTTTCCTTCGCGCTACCCGGCGGCGAAACTCTGGCAATGGTGGGTGAAAGCGGCAGCGGTAAGAGTGTTACTGCTCTGTCGCTGACCCGGTTGCTGCCCGAGCCGCCTGCTCGGATTACCAGCGGCGATGTACTGTTGGATGGAGAGTCATTGTTCACTAAGCCGTTGAAGGCACTTCGGCGGATCAGAGGTAAACGGATTGCCTATGTCTTCCAGGAGCCTGCCTCCAGTCTAAACCCGGTATTATCGATTTATGAACAAGTGGCGGAGACCATTCGGCGCCATCGTCCGGAGGTAAAACGGATCCGGGAAGAGGTAATCTACTGGCTCGACCAGGTCGGTATCATCGAACCGGAAAAGCGCATATGGGACCGCCCCTTTCAACTCAGCGGTGGTATGCAACAAAGAGTAATGATCGCGATGGCTCTCTGTGCTCGGCCGAGCATTCTGGTTGCGGACGAGCCAACGACGGCCCTGGACGTTACGGTTCAGAAACAGGTCCTCGAATTATTTGGGTCGCTCAAACGGAAATTCGGGATGTCGATAATATTGATCACTCACAATTTTGGAATTATCCGTGGCTTGGCCGATAAAGTCGCTGTCCTTTTTCGCGGTAAACTGGTCGAATTCGGCGAATGCGGCGCTGTCCTGAGAGCTCCTTCTCACCCTTACACCAAAGCCTTGATCGATTGTGTCCCCCGCCTAGGCGCCGGCTTGCACCGGCTTAAGACAATACCGGAGACGCCTGAAGCTCGTCCGGATGACAAATGACAAATTGGTGCTGCTACCCAGCGCATGGAGGGGAGCCGCTTTGGGTGCGGCAGATGCCGCCCGATGCTCTCAGCAGCTTCGATATTCAAGAGGGCGGCTAATAACAGGCGGCTCCCGAGAGTTACCCAACGGTCTTCCAGAGTCCCCGGGCCGTTCTCGGGAGCCGCCTGTTATCTGACCATGGATAACGGGAGCGTAATTGCAAAGCGGACTGGACCACGTTTGCCGCACCCAAAGCGGCTCCCCTCCATGCGCTGGGTAGCAGCACCAATTTGTCATTTATCACCCGGACGAGCTTCAGGCGAGTCCGGCGGCGAGTACGCCTGCGCGACGGCAACGTACTTGGCTGCCAATTTTGGTAGATCGGCAATTTCTTGCTGAGTTAGCGTGCGAATTACCTTTCCGGGTGAGCCTAGCACCAAAGATCCTGGCAGGATCCGCGTACCCTTGGTTACTAGGGTTTGGGCTCCGATAATCGTGTCGGAGCCGATCTCCGCACCGTCTAAGATGATTGCTCCCATGCCAATCAGAACTCGAGAGCCGATGGTGCAGGCGTGAATCAGTGCGCGATGCCCGCAGGTCACGTCGTCGCCGATCCGGACGGGGTGATCGTCCGCTACATGAAGAATGGAGCCATCTTGGATATTGGTTCGCTTGCCTATGTGGATTTCATTAATATCTGCGCGAACCACCGTATGGAACCAAATACTGGACTGTTCGTCAGCGTAGACGGCTCCAATAACGGTGGCGTTGCCAGCGATGAAAGCGGACGCCAACTCCGGTTTCCGCTGCAAGAATATTCGTAAACGGTCCGCCACATCCATGGGCCAAACTCGCCTGAACCTCGTTGATAACAAATGGCAGATGACGGTTGGATGGAAGAATGGAGGCGTGGAAGGATGGAACATTTCGACGGGCCATAAACTAGGATTGGCCGCATAACTTATATCCTCCCAGGGCTTATCCAGGCCCGCTCTTCCAATCTTCCACGCTCCCGGCGAGGTTTGGTGATTGACAAAAGCCTCCGATTCCGATGAAAAGGTAGGAATTGTGGCCTCGGTTCGCCCTTCGGCTCAGAAAGACGGTTCAAGGACCGATTGCCCATTCGTCCATCTATATCCATGAACAAAGTAGAGCTAACAGAAGCGGTAAAAAAGCAGCTCGGTACTGGGATAAGCAAAGCCGAGGCGGAAAAAGCGGTGGTGGCTGTGATCAATTCAATCAAAGCCGGTGTAAAAAAGGATAAGGTGGTTCAGCTCGTCGGATTCGGAACTTTCAAAGTAGTTGAGCGAAAAGCGCGAAAGGGAGTAAACCCTAAGACACTGCAGCAAATCAAAATTCCGAAGTCGAAGACGGTAAAGTTCGTTCCAGGCAAAGATTTCAAGACCAAAGTTTAAGGGATTTGGGAGAACTAAGGGGTAGTTGTTTTCCCCCCGCAAACGAGAAAACCCGTTTGGCCTCGGTGCCGAACGGGTTTCCTTTTCGCCTGGAAACATCACAATGGCCGGAACCCTCTAAGCCTGCACTTGCTTCCCTTTCACTGGCAATTTAGAAGGTTCCAGCCATTGTGACGTTTCCAGGCTATGTCGACTCTCATTCTTAGCGCTTCCGAGATGCGGGAGCTAGAACAACGGGCGTTTGCGGAGGGCGTGGATCAAGAAGAATTGATGGATTTGGCCGGCGGCGGAATTGCTAGCGAGATCCTCCGTCTCGAGCCTCGAAAAGGGATCTGCATCTTATACCTGGGACGCGGCAACAACGCCGGTGACGCTCTGGTAGCGGGGTCAGTCCTGCAGAACGCTGGTTGGTCGGTTTTGGTCAGATTTTCGGCGCCTCCGGATACGCTTGGTCCCTTGCCACAGAAGAAGCTTTATTCCTTTCGTTCGCCGCCCAGGCCCTTTGATGGCATCCACGGGAAACTCTCCGCTGGATTGCCAATAATCTTGCTCGATGGAATTCTCGGGGTCGGCTCCCGGCTGGGCCTGACCGAGACTCACAAAACGTTGACCCGCGAAATGAACGAGCTTCGGAAGCTGCTTCCTGCTCGGACTTATGCTGTCGACATCCCGACCGGTATAACAGAAGAAGGTGTTGATCCTGATTCAGTCGCCGCGGACGTCACCATCACCATCGGATTCCCCAAGCGAAGTCTCTTCCGGGACGAGGCGGTCAATTCTGTCGGCAAAATTCGCAAGGTGCGACTCGATGCGTTGAGCGACCGATTGTCGGGGGACGGCAGTCACGACCGTTTCTGTGATCTGGAAGAGCTTAGCGGACTGGCGCCGGTGCGAGAATTTGATTCGCACAAAGGAACTTTCGGCCGGATCGGTATAGTCGCGGGTTCACTAGGTTTCGTTGGAGCCGGGGTACTTTGCTCCAGATCGGCAGTCAGAGCAGGCGCAGGATTAGTCACGTTATATTCGAGGGCTGACGGTAGTTACCCTCTTCTGGCAGGAAGAACGGATCCGGAAGTAATGGTTAAGCCGATTCCGGACTACCGTGAAGTTCTCCATGACCGCCTGGATGCAATTGCGATTGGTCCAGGACTAGGCACATCTCGGGAAACTGAAATTTTGGAAATTGTCCGGGATTTCAACGGGCCAATGGTAGTGGACGCTGATGCTTTAAACATTCTTTCTCATC